>JBCCIF010000042.1:0-27373 GCA_039028335.1 Bacteroidota bacterium | reverse complement strand
TCGTTCTATCAATCGCTCGGAAAGCTTTATACCGAATTCAACCGTCTTCTTGACATTCAGAAACTAGGATACCCTGGACGTTTAAAAAAGAAAACTGCTCAGATCGCCAATCTGAGCAGTCAGCAAGGATTCACCTATTGGATTGGTTTCTATGCTATTGCTCCTATTGAACAAAAGATCATCGATCACTTCCTCATGGAATCCAAAGGATATGTCTATTGGGATGCGCATTCTTCTTATGTAGACAATAAAAAAAACCTTGCAGGAGATTATTTTAGAAAAGCCATAACCAGAAATAAAAAAAAGTACAATTGGGTTAATAATCAAGTCATTGAAGCCAGAAACATTCAAACACATGCTGTAGGTGGAAATGTCTTTCAAAGCAGCATTGCCGATGATTTGCTCCAATCTTTAGGGCCAGATGATACTGCACTCATATTGGCAGACGAAGAGCTCTTGATTCCTACTTTGGAAAATTTGTCCAGCCAAAATGATGGGTTTAATGTGTCCATTCAAATCCCTTTGGATAAAAGTCCTTTTATTCGTTTGGTTTCATCATTGATTGAACTCCATGAAAAAATTCAAGAAAACGAAAAGGGCCAATTTTATTATCATAAACCGCTCTTTCAATTATTGAATAACCCAATTGTTCACTATCAAGAAGAAGAGCAGAATCAGCTCAAAACAGACCGCAGTTATTTTACCTTAATCGAAATTTATGAACTGCTTGAGAAACACGAATTGAATGGTCTGCGAAAGATCTTTCAACCCTGTGAAAATAAAGTATCTCATCTTCTGGAACGCATTGAGGCACTTATGGATTATTGCCGCTATCGATTGAATAAAGATCAGAGGGACCCATTCTATCTCGAAATGTTGATACAATCGGGGCTCTTTCTGCGCAAGCTTTTCAACTATTGCAGAACGTACCCACTTATTGAAAACTTCACTATTCTAAAAAGGGTTATCAATCACCTGAGCCGAGAGCAAAAGCTAGATTTTTATGGAGAGCCACTCAAAGGCTTGCAAGTTATTGGTTTGCTAGAATCAAGAGCATTAGATTTCAAAAATATCATCTTACTCGGCTGCAATGAAGGCATCTTACCCAATACCAGTTTGAGGCCAAGTTTTATTCCCTTTGACCTAAGAATTGATTTTGGATTACCTACTCAAAAAGAATACGAATCTATCTATGCGTATTACTTCTATCGCTTGTTTCAACATGCCGAAAATGTACATCTGGTCTACAACAGTAAAGCTTCTGCCATTGGAACATCAGAAAAAAGCAGGTTTATCAGCCAATTAGAATTTGAACACGAATTCGGTCGCTTCAAATCACCATTAATACCACATGTTCACAGCACTTCACATTCAAGTCAGCTTCTTCCCGGTACATCGATTTCAAAAGATAATTTTTCAAGAGAACTTATTCAGAAAAACTTCTTACCAAAAATCTCGGTTTCTGCATTCAATAACTATCTGGATTGCCCCATAGATTTTTATTATAAACGGCTTTTAAAACTGGCTATTCCTGAAGAACATCAAGAACAACTGCAAAACAATACTTTTGGCAATATTGTCCACGGAATACTGGAAAATCTCTACAAGAAGTTTGAAAATGGACCAGCCTTAAATTCCGATATTCTGAGGGATTTGAATAAAGAAATTATTCCCGAGTATGAGCGTTTTATTCGAATTGAAGGATTGGAAAAAACCATGCAAAGCGCACTCAACCAGTTGGTTAAAGAAGCCATTTTCGAAGCCGTCAGAAAGCAGATTCGAAAAGATATTGCCGTCAGTGAAAAGCACAGCCTGGAGATCATTGCGTTGGAAGAAAACATTGAAGTTCAGTTAAAGCTCGGGAAATACGCAGTGGGACTAAAAGGTAAAATTGACCGAATCGATCGATTAAATGGAGTCGTGCGCATAATCGATTACAAGACGGGAAAAGTCGAACCCGCTGAATTGAAAATCAGCGTGATTGAAAAGGAGCAATTAAGAAAGAAACCCAAGCTAATTCAATTGCTTTTTTATTACCTCTTGTACTATGAGCACACGAAAGGGAAACACAGTCAGCCTGCAATGTTCTCTACAATGAATGCACAAAGAGACGCTGTTGTCGCGCGCATCGCGGATAAAGATATCAATATAGAGGCCATGCATCAATTCAGAGAATTCTTAGAAGAGATTATTGATGAAATGATGGAAGGAAGCGCATTCACTCATGATCCCAATGCCCATTATTGTTCATTTTGCATAGAAGCAAATGCAAAAGCATAAAACCAAAAAAGAGCTCAAAGAGCTCTTTTTGGAAACCTGCAAGGAAAATTTTGAAACCATCGCAACCCTGGCATTGGTTGCTTTCTGTCTTAAAGACGGAGAGTTTTAAAAAGGGTTGCCTCTGAAATAAAAAAAAACGAATTGCCTATCGCATAATCAATTCGTTCAGGCTCTTATCTTTGAGCCCAATAACCTATAAATTATTATCATGAGTAGCTATAATCAGCCCAACAATCCCCTTTCAAATTTCAAAGGATTGTACGTATTAATTGCCATTGCCATCTTGTCAATCTTCCTGTTCAGTAAAACCTTTGTGAAAATTGATGCTGGATATGCCGGTTTGGTATTCCATACATTCGGAAATGGAATCGAAGAAGATGAACCACCATTAACGCAAGGATTAAAATTCATTGCACCTTGGAACGATGTTGTGCACTATGAGATCAGAAGGCAAGAAGTAAATCCCCAAATGACCGTTTTGTCTTCCAACTTATTAGATATTAAACTTGATGTTTCTGTTTTTTATCGACCCTCAGAATCGGACTTAGGAAGTTTGGAGCTTAAATGGGGAAAAGATTATCCAAAAAAGACGGTTGAACCATCTATTCGTTCAATTACCAGAGAGATTATAGCGAAATATCTTCCAGAAGAAATAAATACCACAAAGAGAGATTTAATTGAAGGAGAAATCGAAGATAAACTAAGACAAAAGCTGGAAGAAAATTATGTTTATCTCGAGGATTTTCTCATTAGAAATATAGAATTACCGGAAAACCTAAGAGAATCAATTGAAAAGAAACTTCAGCAAGAGCAAGAATCATTGGAGTATGAATTTCGTATTCAAAAAGCTGAAAAAGAAGCTGATCGAAAACGTATCGAGGCTCAAGGTATTCAGGATTTTCAGAACATTGTAGCCAAGAGTATAACCCCTCAACTTCTTAAGTGGAAAGGAATTGAGGCCACAGAAGTTCTTTCTCAATCAGACAATGCAAAAGTTGTTGTAATTGGTTCAGGAAGTGACGGGTTGCCTCTTATTCTAGGAGGACAGTAAGATTTCGGATTTCTGGGTCTATAGCATTGCTGTAATCGGAGGTCTTTTTGCAGGCTTCATCAATACATTGGCTGGGAATGGCAGTGCAATAACCTTAAGCATTCTGACCGAATTGATTGGCCTACCTGGCAATTTAGCTAATGGAACCAACCGGGTAGGCATACTTGCACAGGGATCTGCTTCTTGTTTTCGATTTTATAAAAATGGAAAGCTCGACTTGGCTCCAAACAAATCGGCTATCATTTGGATATTCATTGGTGCTGTTTTAGGCATCACCACAGCTACTCAGGTGAGCAATGAAGAATTCAAAGAGGTCTTTAAATATTTGATGTTTGTCTTATTGTTCATTTTATTGATCAAGCCAAAACGCTGGCTAAGTAATGAACACGAATTGAAGAACTTGAATAAAGGATGGGCCCCGCTCATTTTTTTGCCATTGGGTTTTTATGGGGGATTTATTCAAATGGGGATGGGCGTGGTGATGTTGGTCGTTCTTGTCGTCATTGGTAAAATGAATCTCATGTATGCGAATATTTTGAAAGTGGCTGTTGTGACCCTATATACGGCCCTGGCCTTAGTGATTTTCGCAAGTTTAGGCATGGTAGATTGGAAAGTAGGCTGCATTATTGCTATAGGACAATTTACAGGAGGATGGATTGCCGCAGAGTTTGGCTCCAAATGGAAAATGGCATCCGTCTTCTCTTATTGGCTGCTCATATCTGTTGTCAGCCTGGTCTGTATTCGGTTAATAGTTCAATCCTTTTCGGGTTAAAATAGTTGATTTGTTTTCATTAATTTCAACGCCAATTATTCAACAATGGGAAGAGCATTTGAATTTAGAAAGGCGAGAAAAATGAAACGATGGTCGGCTATGGCCAAGACCTTCACCCGCCTAGGAAAAGAAATTGTCATGGCTGTCAAGTCTGGTGGCCCTGATCCAGAATCGAACTCTCGTCTGCGAGCGGTCATTCAAAATTGCAAAGCCGCCAATATGCCCAAAGACAATATTCAAAGGGCTATCAAAAAGGCTTCAGACAAAGACACTTCTGACTTCAAAGAAGTGGTTTTCGAAGGATATGCTCCACATGGAGTTGCCATTTTGGTCGAGTGTGCAACAGACAATAATAATAGGACGGTTGCGAATGTGCGGAGTTATTTCAATAAGTGCAATGGCAACCTCGGCACTTCGGGGTCTGTTGAATTCATGTTTGATCGAAAATGCCATTTCAAATTTGCCAAAGGTGAAATGGATCTCGAAGAATTAGAGTTGGAATTCATTGATTATGGAGCCGAAGAGGTTTTTGAGGACGAAGAAGATACGGTCATGATTTACGGAGAATTTCAAAACTTTGGTTCCATTCAAAAAGCATTGGAGGAAAAAGGAATTGAAATCATCACTTCAGATTTTGAACGCATTCCCCAGCAGACAAAGGCACTATCTGAGGAACAAGAAGCAGATGTGCAAAAATTATTAGAGCGTTTTGAAGAAGACGAAGATGTTCAGAATGTTTATCATACGATGGGATAATGGCATTATGTAATTTTAATATTGAAGACGGTGTTGGTATTATCGCGCTGAATAGGCCCGATGTCTTGAATTCTTTCAATTTGGCCATGGCCAATGAAGTTAAGGAAGCTTTGGATGAATGTAGAGATAATGCAGCAATTCGAGCAGTTTATTTAACTGGAGAAGGACGTGCTTTTTGTGCAGGCCAGGATTTGGAAGAAGCCACAGAGAGCGGACATCCTATTGAACACTTTGTCGAGAATACCTATAACCCGATAATTCTAAAAATACGGGAAATCGAAAAGCCCGTAGTGTGCGGTGTTAATGGTGTTGCTGCAGGAGCTGGTGCCAATATTGCCATCGCGTGTGACATTACCTATGCTATAACATCTGCAAAATTCATTCAGTCTTTCAGTAATATAGGACTCATTCCAGATAGTGCGGGGACTTTCACACTACCAAAATTGATAGGTATGCAAAGAGCTTCCGCAGCCATGTTTTTAGCCGAAAAAATAACAGCTGAAGAAGCAGAAAAAATCGGCATGATCTATAAAATGCTTCCCGATGATGGATTGGAAGAAGCGCTAAATACAGCAAAGAAATTAGCTAAACGGCCTACAAAAGGTATTGGGTTGACCAAGCGATTGATGAATGCGTCATGGACCAATGATTTAAATACTCAACTGGCAATGGAAAAGGAATTGCAAAGCGAGGCAGCCAATTCATATGATTATAAAGAAGGTGTTGCCGCCTTTTTAGAAAAGAGAAAACCCGAATACAAAGGGCAATGAAATCAATTTCTGCATTTCTCCTCATTCTCTCTCTAATTCTATTCTTATCCTGCGCACAAAAAGACATTCATCAAGCCTGTGTCGAAAAACCCAATCCCGATTGTTTCTGCACAGAGCAATGGGATCCCGTTTGTGGATGCAATCAAAAAACCTATTCCAATGCCTGCCATGCGCAATGCGCTGGAATTTTACAATTCGAGTCCGGTGAATGTCCTTGAAGCCAATATGATCAAGGAAATTTTCGAATGGGACACCTATAATTGGTCAAGGGTCCTGCCTTTTTGGAATGCCCATCTCAAGGGTAATAATTTAACCTGTTTGGAACTTGGTGCGCGAAGAGGAGGCCCCAGTTTATGGCTAAGTCTTCATGGCCATGAAGTGCTTTGCACAGATATTGAAAATCCAGAAGAATATGCACTACCCTTTCATCAAAAACATGCAGCCGAAAGAATTAGTTACGATGCTTTGGATGCATTGAACATCCCTTATGAGAATCACTTTGACGTGGTGGTTTTTAAATCGATTCTGGGAGGCATTTCGCGAGATGGAGCAGATGCCAATAAAGAGAAGGTAATGGCACAAATTTATAAATGCCTTAAACCCGGGGGACAGCTCTTTTTTGCAGAAAATCTTGAAGGATCTTCTCTGCACAAATATGTCCGAGGTAAGACCAGAGCTTGGGGTAATTCTTGGAACTATCTGCAATATGATCAATGCGAAAAACTCTTTTCAAACTTCGCAGAAAAACACTTGATCACCCATGGATATTTCAGTGCCTTTGGCCCCAACGACTTCTTTAAACGCATACTCGGCTTAGTAGATGGACTCATCAACCCATTGCTATCACCTTCAAAAAAGTACATCTTATTCGGTGTATGTAAAAAGTAAATCTTACCAATAGGAATAAGAATAATTGAGTTCGCTCATAGTCATCTCGACTGGAAGAAGTCTTTTGGATTTTTTGGAATATTTTGGGTAAATGTGCTGTGATTTAATCCTTAATCCATTGTGATTATAATAATGAATTGATTCAACTTTTTGACCATATCCATACGAACTAGTAGATATTCGGATTTTGGAACCAATAAGCTGCGTACTGCTCTGAATTGAGTATCCTCCGAACATGTTTGGGCCACTTGTTTCTGTATAGGCATTCGTTATTCTCTTTTCCTTCAATAGATAAAGAGAATCGCTAGGATCTATTGATTTATGAAATTTACTTCTTAAATAAAGGTTTGTCCCAAACCAACTCTTTAACAATGTATCACTACGGTTACTATATATCACAGTATCCCGATCAAAATCATTCTTTCTTCTACCAAGCCATTCATTTTGCTTGTTGAAGTAGTGAATTGAATTAGATATTGTATCTCGAAGCAGGTTTATTCCATTTACTTCAGAGTCAAGAAACATCGCGTAATTGTATGCATCGATAAAACAATTCTTTTCTTTCTCAAGATTGCTGCAAAACTTTGATTTTCCCTTTAACTCGATTAAAGTATTTTCCTGATCATATTTATACCAATTCGACCATTCAGCAGACCGATCACGCAAAACACTATGAATCAATCTTCCTAAGGTGTCATAAGTAATTTCTTCTTGAGAAATAACTTGTTCTTTGCGATTGAGCTCGCTAATGCGCACCAACTGACTGGCCCTATTAAACTCATAGCGAACAATGCTTAAGTGATTTACTGAACTTGCTTCAATTACCTTGACGTTATGTTTCTTAAAAGCTTCTCTTTCTACTTCAGAAAATTCTCTTAGACAGGGAAAAAGGTCTTCATTCTCAAAGAATTCTTGGGGGTAATATGAAAAATGAAAGCTACAAAGAAAGAATAGAAAATAAATTCGCTTAAGAACTGAGCTAGAGCACATCACAGCGCCACTTTTCCTTCTTCTCCAATTTTAATCAAGGCAAAAAGGGCATAATTCATCATATCTTGGTAATTGGCATCTATGCCTTCTGAAACAATTGTTTCTCCTGAATTGTCTTCGATTTGTTTTACCCGTAAAATCTTCATCAATATCAAATCGGTCAAGGAAGAAACCCGCATATCTCGCCAAGCTTCACCATAATCATGGTTTTTCCGGATCATCAAGTCTCTTGAAAGCTCAGCTTGCTTTTTGTAGTGTTTCCTTGCCTCCTCTGTGCTCAATTCAAGCTCTTCATCGGCTACCAATTCAAGCTGTATGAGCGCCATAACTGCATAATTCACTATTCCGACAAACTCATTGGGAATATCCTCACCCACTTTGTTTTCTCCAGTCTGCTGAATGGTCCGAATACGATTGGCCTTGATAAATATTTGATCGGTTAGTGAAGAGGTTCGTAGAATCCGCCATGCAGAGCCGTAATCTTTCATCTTTTTCATGAAAAGATCTTCGCATTTTGCTAAAGCCGCATCGTATTGTTCCAATGTTTTTTCCAAATTTGAAGCTTGAAAATGAGCGGACAAGATACTTTTTTTTCCAGCACATTCAGCTTGAATTTGCGGGGCGAACTTCTCGAATTATCCACGCCTAGGGTCATGGGAATATTGAATCTGACACCAGATTCTTTCTTTGATGGTGGCCAGTTCAATTCAGCTGCCAAGGCCATTGAACAATGCAAAAAAATGCTCGATGAAGGAGCCGACATTATTGACATCGGAGCAGCTTCATCGCGACCTGGTTCTGAAGTCTTAAGTGCTCATGATGAATGGAATCGTATGTCAGGAATTTTGTCTCAACTGGTGAAGGAATTTCCTAATGCTTATTTTTCTATAGATACTTTTCATTCGACTGTAGCCGAAAAAGCTATTGATAATGGTGCTCACATCATCAATGATATTTCTGGCGGAGAGATGGACCCAAAAATGTATTCGATTGCTGCTCAATTAAAATGTCCATTGATTGTCATGCATATGCAAGGAACGCCTCAGAACATGCAAGACAATCCCAAGTATTCTCATGTCGTGATAGAAATCATTCAAAACCTACAAGCAAAAGTATTTCGAGCACATGAAGCAGGTGTTTTGGATCTAATTATTGATCCCGGCTTTGGGTTTGGAAAGACGGTTGAACATAATTTCCAAATCCTTAATCAACTGGATCACTTTCATTTATTGAAATGTCCAATTTTGGCCGGTCTCTCTCGTAAATCAATGATTTATAAAAGTCTTAATTCGTCTTCGGACGAAGCCCTCAATGGAACCACAGCGTTGAATATGATTGCAATGGAAAAAGGAGCGAGATTATTGCGTGTACATGATGTTAAAGAAGCAAAAGAGTGTGTTAGCCTCTTCACCCAATTGAAGGCCCATGAACATCGCACTGATTGAACCCTTCTATGGCGGATCCCATAAGCAATGGGTCGATGGATTAATGAGCAATAGTCAACATCGTTACTCCCTTCTTTCTCTCGATGCGAAAAATTGGAAATGGCGCATGTACGGAGGAGCCATATCATTGGCCAAAGAATTTGAACAATTGCATGAGGAAATAGATTTAATTCTTGCATCTGATATGTTGGATCTTGCTTTGTTCATGGCTTTGTGTAAGAACAGAGCGAGCCATTGCAAGACTGCCTTATATTTCCACGAAAATCAAATGACCTATCCCTGGACTTCGCTTGATAAAGAAAAAAAGACCAATCGAGACCGTCATTATGCTTTCATCAACTATACTTCAGCACTGTGCGCGGACAAAATATTTTTCAATTCTGCATTTCATAAGACGTCATTCTTGCAAGCTGCAAAGGACTTTCTGCAAGTTCTACCCAAACCACAGGAACTCGACTCAATCGATACAATTGCTGCAAAATCCGAAGTCCTTTACATTGGCCTGGATTTACCTGAAATTGTTCGAGATCACAATGAATCACCTCCCTTAAAGATTGCCTGGAATCACCGCTGGGAAGAAGACAAAAATCCGGGCGCATTTAGGGATTTACTCGAATCCCTAAGCGATGAAAACTTTTCATTTGAACTTATTCTCTTGGGTGATCGAAATGAATGCAATCCCTTTTTAAAGGAAATCGAAATGGACTTCGCTTCTCACATTATTTATAACGCATATGCTTCAACAAAAGAGGACTATTACAAGCAATTATCTCGAGCTGATATCCTGCCTGTTACTTCCCATCACGATTTCTTTGGAATTAGCATAGTTGAGGCCATTCAAGTCGGAGTTCATCCACTTTTACCCTTTGACCTTAGTTACCCAGAGCTCATTCCTGAGGCAATATATCCAGCTGTTTTCTATAAAGATGCTACAGATCTTAAAAAACGAATTCTTGAATTCACCAGAGAAAAAGCACGGCAAAATGCTATGAAGAAGCACATAGAAAAATTCAAGTGGTCAAATTTGATTCGCAAGTATGATCAAACTCTTTTAAAAATTATTCGCTAGAGATTGAAGGTCAAGTATTTAATCCTTAACTTAAATCTTTGAGAATTAGAGAATTTAACCTCTTCATAAAGCTTTTTAGGAGGTAAATACTGGCTAATCCACTAAATTTGCACGGCAGGTTCGTGAAGCACCACTATCTCATATTTACACTATGCCTCTTTTGCTCCATGAATTCATGGGCACAGGTGTTCATATCCGAATTGTATACAGCTACTAATGGCAATGCAGTTTTGGGTGATGAGAAATATGTCGAAATTTACAATCCCCTCTCCTGTCCTATCTCGCTCAACGGTTGGGAATTAGAAGTCATTTCCAATTGCACACAGATCATAAGCTATGACTTGAGCTCATTTACGATTAATGCTGGTCAGGCAATGCGTTTTAGTGGCAGCGGTGCAACACTTGCATCGGATGGGACCATAGCAGGGTTCAATTCTTCCAATGTTATTTATACCGAATGGAACGGTCAATCTCGAGATGGAGCGCGCTTACGGAATGCAACAGGTGCCGTAGAAGATTTGGCTTTACCTAATAATCTAATGAACTGTGGCACTGTATCGGACTTTTATATCGATGATCGATTGGTACGGCAAGATGATGTCTGTCAGGGTTCACCTTCTTTTTCGGCTGCAGAATGGTTGATTATTCCCGTCAGCACGATTGCAGACCTTCCCATTAGCGCTGCGCATTTCATTACCTGTTCTCCTGGTGCCAGTGGTATATCGGGATTGTGGACTGGAGCACAAAGCAATGACTGGCACGATTGCCGCAATTGGGATGATTTAAATATTCCCAATGCAGGGACTGACGTAGTCATTCCCCATGATGCCTTGACTTTTTGCGAACTTACATCGGCCAATGGAGCCTGTAATAATTTGTCCATCACAGGTTCTGGACTGGGCGATATTTCGCTTCAGATCAGGAATGGTTTTGAGCTGGATGTGAATGGGCAAATGTATATAGAGAGAACGAATGGAGATGGATTCTGCGCATTAATAATGGATGAGGGAACCTTAGATATAAGTGGCAACTTAAACATCACGTTAAATTCACCAGTCATTACTTCAAGTATTTTTATTGACTTCAGTACCAATCAAAGCAATCTATTGAGCTGTGCAAATATCAATAGCGTCAATTCAAGTGCAGTATTCAATACGATAGATTTCAATATGGGATCAAGTTCTGGAAATATCGATTGTCAAAATTTTGAAATAACAGGATCCGGTATTTTTGGAAGCAACGATTTCACTGCTGATTTTGGCTTGACCAGTTCCAGCACACTTGAAATTGCAGGCAATATGACCTTGAACAATTTCGCTCGAGTGGATTTCAAAGCTGGAAATTTCAATATTGCTGGTAATTTGACCGATAATAATTTAAGCAATTCGGGCATTCTCTTCGGTCAAACGGGTCCTACACGTAGCACCTTTCAATTCAAAGGCAGCACAGATCAAAGCATTAATTCAGCTCATCTGATTCGGCTATACAACATGAGTTTACTGAATACATTGGGCTCATCTGTCATTCTTAATACCAGTGTTGAAATCAACAATGTGCTGAACCTCGGAAACGATTATATCCAATTGAATGAGAACACTTTATTCATAGAGGAAAGTGATCCAAGTGCTATTATCGGGACAGGAGGAATTGTTTGCGAATCTCAAACCTTCACGGGTAGAATAGACTGGCTCATTGAAGACAATGGGGATACCTATACCTTTCCATTTGCCGCTACTGTTGGAGGAACAGTAATTGACTTCATTTTCGATATGACAAACGGTGAAACTGATCGTGTTGAAGTTTCAACGTATGGAACTGCAGCTGACAATTTGCCCTTCCCTCCTGGGGTAAGCAGTTTAGACAATGCCACAAGTCCCGGTTTCCCTGCATCAATTGTTGACCGATGGTGGCTCATAGAAGCACCTGACGAAGATGCTTTGTCTGCTGATATTACATTCACTTATCTGGATAGCGAAGAACACAGCATGGGATGTGTGGCGTGTACCAATGCAAAAAGACATACCGGAACCATGTGGGAACCAGGATTCATTGACAATACACCAAGCTATAATGACATTCCCTTGGTATTGCATCAAGTGACCATTGAAAATGTATCTGTTTTTTCTCCATGGGGTATCTCTACGATTAATGAGCCTCTTCCGATTGAACTTGTTGAATTTGAAGCGTCAAAATTGAATAAGAATAAGACGCTCCTCAATTGGCAAACTCTATCTGAATTGAACAGCGCTCATTTTGAAATTGAGCGCTCGAGAGACGGCATTCATTTCACCAAGATAGGAAAAGAGCTCGCTGCTGGCCTATCGAATGTTCCAATCTATTACTCTTTCATCGATACTGAACCCTATAATGGCCAGAATTATTACCGATTAAAATCTTTAGATTTTGATGGAAGCTTTGATTACTCCGCAATGCGATCCGTGTTTTTCGAAGACTGCGGGCAGCTGCTTAGAGACTTGGATGGATATGTTCTTATTTGTTCAGAATCGATGCCTTATGAGCTCTTCAATGCACAAGGAAAATTGATCGAAAACGGGGTGAAGTCAACAATTCGATTCGGCCAACTTTCGCCAGGAATATACCTTTTACGTACCCCTCGAGAGGTTTATAAGTTGATTTACTGAGGGACTTGCTCTTTATTCTTTTCCTCAAGAAATTTCACCAAATCCTCATCAGAGAGGTCAATCATTTTATTATCCAATAAAGCCTGAGCATCTTTCCCAAATTTATGATCTGGGTATTTTTGTGCCACTTCTGCATAGACCTTCTTCGCATTGAGCTTGTCCTTCAGATCATTGTCATAGACAACCGCCATCATGAAATGGCTGTCTACATAATTCTTCGAATCAGGATAATTGTCCAATATGCGTTGATAAATTGAGATCGCCTCTGGATAGGTCTTTAATCCTCTCGCCATATTCGCAGCACGAAAGCAATAATCTGCTGAGAGCTTGTCATCGGGGAAAGTATCTGCGTAGGCCAAATAAGCATCTTTCAATCTTTTCATCGAAGGCTCATGCAAACCATTGGTTTTTTCAAAAAGAAAAGTCTCAATACTGTCTATCGCATTTTTCATCTGTGCCTGACTGGGCCCACTTTCTATAGATTCATTCGGAGCGCTACATGCAAATAGCAAACTCATCGTCAAAACATATAATAAGAATAGACTTCTCATTTCTTGAAAAATTTCATTTTGTACTTCAAATCGATATTCCCTTTGGTAATATCATTCAATTTCCCTTTCAATAATCTGCGCTTTAAGGGACTGATGCGGTCCGTAAAAAGCATTCCTTCAATATGATCGTATTCATGCTGCACAATGCGAGCTGCGATTCCAGACAGCTTTTCCTCTCTCAATTCCCAACTCTCGTCATAGTACTCAATGACTAAATCGGGTTTCCTCATGACTTCTTCTCGAATATCGGGTATACTCAAGCACCCTTCATGAAAGCCCCATTTATCGCCCTTCTCTTCCAATAAAATTGGATTGATAAATACCCTTCTGAATTTGGAAAGAAAATCGCGATCACTCTCGTCCAATTCTTCATCATCTGAAAAAGGTGAGGCATCGACAATAAAAAGCCGAATAGACTTTCCAATCTGAGGAGCAGCCAGACCAACTCCCGATGCGTTTTCCATAGTTCTGAACATATCTTGAATCAATTTTTGAAGACCTTCAAAGTCCTCATCAATCTCTTCGCATTTTCTTTTCAGAACGGGATCGCCATATGCAACTATCGGATAGATCATTTTTTTGAGGAGCAAAAATAAAATTTATCGGCTTTTAGCGGCCATATAGGATTGTAAAAGTAGAACCGCACTTGTCTCGTCTAACAGTCCTTTGTTTTTGCGGATTTTCTTACTTGCTCCGGTCTGAATCAAGCTATCCAAGGCCATTTTTGAGGTAAATCGCTCATCATAAAGCTGACATGGCACCTCCAATTTTTCGTTCAACTGCCGATGTAATTTTTCCACATCTCCTGTAATATGCGTTGCACTTTGATCGAGATTAACCGGATATCCCAATACGATTTCATCAATTTCATCTTTGGCGCAAATGTCTTTCAAGAATCCCAATAGTTCTTCCGGCCCAATTGTTTTCAAAGGAGAAGCAATCAATTGCAGTTCATCGGTGATAGCAATACCGCATCTTTTTTTCCCAAAGTCTATGGCGATGATTTTACCCAATACTTTAAATTTGCGTCCCTAAAATTAAAGGATGCGCGAAATTATTGAAAATGCCTGGGAAGACCGCAGCTTATTGCAAGAGAAAAGTACCCAAGAAGCCATACGAGAAGTTATTCAAGCTTTGGACAGAGGTGAAATGCGGGTTGCCGAACCCCAAGGTGATGATTGGAAAGTGAATGATTGGGTAAAGAAAGCAGTCATCTTGTATTTCCCCATTTGCGAAATGGAGACGATTGAAGTGGGCCCTTTTGAATTCCATGATAAAATTCCTTTGAAAAGAAAGTATGCCGAAAAAGGAGTGCGTGTAGTTCCGCATGCCATTTCCAGAGAAGGTTGTTTCATTGCCAAAGGTGTAATCATGATGCCAAGTTATGTGAACATTGGGGCATATGTTGATGAAGGCAGCATGGTTGATACATGGGCAACCGTAGGTTCATGTGCACAAATTGGTAAGAATGTGCACTTGAGCGGTGGAGTTGGTATAGGAGGCGTGTTGGAACCGGTTCAAGCGAGCCCAGTAATCATTGAAGACGACTGTTTCATTGGCTCTCGATGCATTGTAGTCGAGGGTGTTCGCGTACGAAAGGAAGCCGTTTTAGGTGCAGGCGTAACGCTTACACAAAGCACCAAGATCATAGATGTTTCAGGACCAGAGCCAATTGAATATAAAGGAGAAATTCCAGAGCGATCGGTGGTTATACCTGGAATGCGTTCCAAAAAATTTCCAGCTGGAGAATTTAGTATTCCCGTGGCGCTCATAATTGGTAAACGAAAAGAAAGTACGGATAAAAAGACCTCTCTGAACGATGCCTTAAGAACGCATTCGGTAGCCGTATAAAATGCAAACAGAAATTCGAAATACTGTTCAGGCTTTTAGGGAAGGTAAAGTTGTGCTCTACCCTTCCGACACCATTTGGGGAATAGGCTGTGATGCTACCAATCCGGAAGCGGTAGCAAAACTCAAGATGAGCAAATCACGTGAAAAAGCTGGTTTCATCGTCTTGGTAGCAAATGATGGCATGCTGCAGCGCTATGTTAAAAACGTTCCCGATGTGGCTTGGGAATTGATCGATGCCAGCCATAAACCCTTGACCATTATCTACGATGAAGCCATGGGTATAGTAGAAGGTGTTTCTCAAGACAAAAGCATTGCTGTGCGTATGGTGAAAGAGGGCTTCATCCATCGCGTCATCCATCAACTTGGCAAGCCCATTACTTCAACCTCCGCCAATATTAGCGGAGAACCCAGTCCGAAATCCTATACTGAAATCTCAGCGGCTTTGAAGGAAAAGATGGACTATTGCGTACCAGAAGAATGCTATAAAAGCCTAAATTCGAAGGCTTCATCCATTATCAAATTATCGAATAAAGGAGATGTTGAAATTATCAGAAGATAAGTTAGCGCGCGTTGAAAAAGCGATAAAAGAAGAGCACATTCAACGTATAGCAGAAAAGGTTCAGGAAATTGGACAAGAGAGCTATTTAGTTGGTGGATATGTGCGAGATGTCTTGCTCGACAGACCCTGTAAAGATATTGATATTGTTACCGTTGGAAGCGGTATTGACTTCGCTCGAAATTTGGCTGAGAAGTTGGATATTGAAAATGTCAGCTATTTCCAAAACTTCGGCACAGCCATGTTCAAAATGGGTGATTTGGAAATTGAATGTGTAGGTGCTCGAAAAGAATCTTACAGACGAGATTCCCGAAAACCCATCGTGGAAGAAGGAAGCATAGAAGACGATCAGCTTCGCAGAGACTTTCGCATCAATGCTTTGGCTATTTCTTTGAATGCCCAAAACTTTGGAGAATTGGTTGACCCTTTTCAGGGTCTCGGTGATTTATCTGCTAAGATTATTCGCACACCTCTCGATCCTGACCAGACCTTTTCCGATGATCCTTTGAGGATGATGAGAGCGATTCGCTTTGCGAATCAATTGAATTTTGATATAGCCCAAGATTGCTTTGAATCCATCAAGAAAAATGCACATCGCTTAAAAATTGTAAGCAAAGAACGCATTGTGATAGAATTCAATAAGATCATGCTTTGCGATCAGCCCAGTCGTGGAATAAAACTTTTGGAGTGCAGCGGTTTATTAAAAGAATTTTTTCCTGAACTCATCGACCTCAAAGGAGTGGATTGGAAGAACGGTGTTGGACATAAGGACAACTTCTACCACACCCTTCAAGTCCTCGACAATATTGTCGAAGGTGCGGGTGAAAACCTCTACTTACGCTGGGCAGCATTGCTGCATGATATTGCCAAACCCGCTACTAAGCGGTTCAATGAGAAAGCAGGCTGGACCTTTCATGGACATGAAGACAAGGGCGCTAAAATGGTTCCAAAGATTTTTGCGCGTTTGAAAATGCCCAAGAATCACAAAATGGATTATGTCCGTAAGTTGGTGCTTTTGCATCTGCGTCCAATTGCCTTGACAAAAAGCGAAGTAACCGATTCGGCCGTTCGCAGATTGCTTTTTGAGGCAGGTGATGACATAGATGATTTGATGACCCTGTGCCGTGCCGACATCACTTCGAAAAACGAAGCCAAGGTTGATCGCTACTTAAAAAACTACGATCTCGTTAAAGAGAAACTTGTAGAAGTCGAAGAAAGCGATCGCTTGCGCAATTGGCAACCCCCTATCAGTGGTGAAACGATTATGGAAACATTTGGACTGAGTCCATCCAAAGCTGTTGGAGATATCAAAAACGCCATACGAGAAGCGATATTAGATGGAGATATTTCAAACAATTTCGAAGAAGCCCATGCTTTTATGATCGAGAAGGCAAAAGACATGGGGCTGGAAAAACAGCACTAATTTCAGCTCTTAGCACCAGCGTTTTGCTTCAGGAATCGCCTTGATTCCTTCGTTTATCAAAGAAATCTCAATTTCAATAGATGAATAAGATCTGACAGCACCGGCTGATTCAATTCTATTTACGATCATCTCATTTTTTTTATTAAATTCAAAGCAAATAACCGGTGAGGAGAGCATTTATCAACCTTAAACGGACCTATAATGAAAAATCAAGTATTAAAAGCTCTCGTACCTGCAATTCTATTTTGCACCATCTTTTCTATCCCTCTCCTTGGCCAGGAGATTTGTAATAACTCCATTGACGATGATGGAGATGGCATGGTAGACTTCAACGATGAGGATTGCATGTGTGAAGGCTTCTTTCAAAGTGGACAAATCCCTGAATCGATTATTCCTAATCCTTCTTTTGAAGATATGGATTGCTGCCCAAACAGCTTTGGTGATCTGGATTGTGCAGTAGACTGGATTCAAGCTTCGGACGCTACCAGTGACTTCATCAACACCTGTAATTTTATGCCCTTTGGTGTTCCCCTGCCAATGCCAGATGGAAATGGTTGTGTCGGTTTCCATTGCATGCATACTTATAAAGAATATGTAGGTGCCTGTCTTACAGAGCCTTTTGTAGCTGGAGAACCCTATACTTTGCAAATGAGTATTGCCGCAAATGAGGCCGGTCTCAATGCGAACAGCTTTGGTCCTCCCCAGCAAGCCCCACTGAACATTACCGTTTTCGGAAGTCCGCATTGCACCGATCTGCCTTTCCCAACTTATTTATGTCCTATGAATGCCCCAAATGCCGGTGATTGGGAAATCATTGGCGAGGCCCTTTATACCCCTTCAGACATATGGAGCACCTTAGAAATCTCCTTGTATTCAGATGTAGACATCAATGCTGTGGTCATTGGCCCTCCATGTGACTTACCTGCGAGTTATCCTACGTTAGGATCGACTTACAAGGACTACTTTTTTGTAGACAATTTGATTTTGAATCAAAGTGCACTCTTCTCGGCTCAAGTCAGTGAACAATATGTATCCATCAACGTCAATGGTGATCAGATTCCTTTGGATCCAGGATTTATCGACAATAATCCCATTTATGGACAATATTGCTTTGACGAAATGGTGCTCTACAATTCACCTGATACTACCGGAGACTTTCAATGGTATTATGAGGGAGTTGCTATACCCAATGCAACAGATACAACACTCATACAGTCCTTCAATTCGTACGAATCTGGGAATTATGGATTTGCCATATTCATTGATGACAGCACCTGTTCTTATGCCAGTGTTCAGGTAGGTGAACCCATCTATCCCATAGCAAGCATGAATGTTGATCAAATCTGTTTGCCTGACCAAGGCAATCTGGTTTCGGTTCCCGATGGAATAACAACCATTGTGGATCATCAATGGACCATCGATGGCACTTTCAACTATTCAGGGGCCGCAGTTTCACATTATTTTGAAGGCCATTCGCTCTTCCAGGTCAAACACATTGTTCAAGCCGAAAACCTTTGTACGGATACCATCATTGAATGGTATGAACTGCCCGCCTTCCCCGAAGCAGATTTCTATTTTGAAGACGTCTGTGCCAACGAGTTGATTCTTTTGAGCGATTCAAGTACAATTGATTTCAATGGCGTATTGTCCACGTGGACCTGGGATACACCGGGAATGAGCTCAAGTGGCCCTGATGACACCTATAGTTTTTCAATGTCCGATCCCGGTACTTATATCATCGGTCTTGAGGTTATGAGTGAAGAAGGTTGCAGCCATTCCATCGAAAAAGAACTAACGATCTACCCACTCCCTGAGGCGGACTTTTCATTGACACCTATATGTTTTTCTGAACCCCTTGCCTTTTTTGATAACAATTCGAGTATTAGTCAGGGAGAGCTCTTCTTCAATTGGAACTATGGCGATGGTCAATCCTCTGCTGATGTCAATAGTGTTCATCTCTTTAATGAACCTGGCTTTTACAACGTACAATTATTGGCCGAATCCGATTTTGGATGCAAGGATTCCATTGAACATATTCAAATCGTTTCAGAAGTTATTTCCAATTTCGACTTCAGTAATCCTGCGGGATGCCATCCGCATAACATGGAATTCAATTCTACCTCCAGCAGCTCTGGTGGGCAACTGGAGTTTTACCGGTGGATATACAGCAGCGGGGATTCAGTTTATGACATTGCTGACCAAGAGACCTTCTATAATTACGGTCACGAAGACCTCCTCTTTTTTGATGTATCCTTATTCGTTGAAGACGAATTCGGTTGTACCGATCAGATTGACCGCAATGCCTTAGTCGAAGTGCGTCCGCGTCCCTATGCG
The DNA here is from genome assembly GCA_039028335.1 of Bacteroidota bacterium. Taxonomy (GTDB): domain Bacteria; phylum Bacteroidota; class Bacteroidia; order Flavobacteriales_D; family JABDKJ01; genus JABDKJ01. The sequence goes on along the minus strand of JBCCIF010000042.1, from coordinate 7,995 downwards.
GAATTCAGCTATAGCATTGACGCAAACAATCCTCAGTACCAGAACATAAATTTCTTGAGCAGCAGTATAGGTGTTGACTTTTTTGATTGGGATCTGGGCAATGGCGAGTATTCTCAAGAAGAACATCCCAATTCCTATTATAAAGACGGAGATACCTATGCGATAACACTTTTGGTAGAAACCGAATACGGATGTTTGGATACGGCTGAAGCAGTGATTGAAATTGCGCCAGCAAACTATGTGTATATCCCCAATTCCTTCAGCCCGAATGCAGATGGACATAATGATGTTTTCTTTCCTGTTGTCAGTGGCGAAGTGATCGCATATCAATTTGATATCTACGATCGCTGGGGGCAGAATATTTTTTCATCCGATGAACCGGAGGAATCCTGGAACGGAAGCATTGATGCCAATGATTATTTGGTAATGTCGGGGATCTATACCTACCAATTGCACATTCAGTTCAAAGATGATGAACCATTGGAAAAACTCAGAGGAAGTGTGACGGTGATTCGCTGATTTCCGCCATAAAAGAATTGAAAAAGCGCAGTGCACTGCGCTTTTTTTTATTCATGTACTGCTTGCGATCATTAGCATCCTCAGATCTGAAGAACAGCGAAAAATCAAGTCATTGAAGGGTAGAATACCCTGGCTTTGTTCTGCAATTATTGAAAAAAGCAAAATATTTTTCGCATGCTCATGCAGCGTTTTGCACTTCTTTCTATCTTACTATTGAAACATTGCAGAAAAGATTTGATCAGAACCTTAAAACAAGCAACTTATAATCAAGCGGACATTGTCCGTGGACTGCGCAAAGGCCAGCAATGGGCGCAGTTAGCATTCTACGATTTGTACTTCGAACCTGCCTATCATGCGGCATACCGAATAAGTCGAAATCAAATGGATGCTGAAGATGCAGTACATGAAGGATTCATCAAAGCTTTTGCAAAAATCAACACACTGAAAAAGGAGTCGGCTGCAGAGTCTTGGCTCAAACGCATCATCATCAATGAGACATTACACACACTCAAGTCTAGTCGACTCTTCATTCAATTGGCAGAAGATGAAGAGGAAGTACCAAAGGAAGAAACAGAAAATGATCTGCCAACACTCAAAGAGTTGAACGCTTGTATCAATGAATTACCAGAGGGCTATCGCATCATATGTCAGCTCTTCTTCATTGAAGAAATGAAACACGAAGAAATTGGCCAAGCTTTGGGAATTGCAGCCAGCACAAGCCGAAGTCAATTGAGCAGAGCAAAAGTGCATTTACAAAAGGTGATCAGACAAAATTTAAAGAAGTATGAAAGAGAACTTTAGAAAAGAACAGGAATTGCAAGAGACTGCGCCTCATTCCGGCCATCGCGACCGCTTTCTTAAGAAGCTGGAAGGTTCGGATGCTGAGCCCAAAACGTCCAGATCAAAATACTTTACTTGGGCTATTGCCGCAAGCATTGCTGCCTTATTTGCACTGTTCATGGTATTCAATTCAACGGATGGAAAAGATGAGTTGATTGAGGTGAACAGCCTCAATACAAGTCCAAAACTAGAATTGGCCGCGCAATCCGATCACTTAGAGGCTATCTATGCGGCACATGTTTCCCCTCAAATTCTGAAGATCAAAAGGCATTTACCTGAGCTGGAGACGCAGATCAGGCTTCTGGAAATTTTGGAATCGGAATATGCAAAACTGAAAGAACTGCACCTGAGTTCAGGTGGAAACTCTCTTGTGACGCAAGAGATGATAAGAAATCACGAACTGAGACTCTCCTTGATGGAGCAAGTCTTGAAACATATTGAATTAGATAAAAATGAAAAATCAAAAAGACATGAAATTGAAAACATATAGCATCGGCTTCTTTCTATTTGCCCTATTGCCATTGGCAGCATTTGCAAATAAATCAGATTATGAAGCAAAGAAACATTTTGAAGAGACCTATAGCATAAGCAAGAATCACACCTTAGAAATTGAAGGATCCTTCGCTTCTTTTGAAGTGGTTACCTGGAATCAAAATGAAGTACATATTTCGGGGGACATCACGATCACTGCTAAAAATCAAGCAAAAGCAGATCAATTGTTGAACGAGTACGAAGTTAAAATGAGCAATTCAGGCGATAAAGTCAGCTTGAGTGTTCGCTTGGAATCGAAGAACAAAGACAAGAACTCAAGCAAGATGGAAAGCGATGTAAAATTTACGATAAAAGCACCGGAATGGCTCAAATTGGATGCGCATGTTGCCTTTGGCAATTTGGATTTAGCGAGAAATACGGCTGAGAATGCTATTGAGATGGAATACGGCAATCTCAGTGCAACAGCACTGGATGGCGCGAACAATATGATTCACATGAGCTTTGGTAACGTGAACATGGAAAATTTTGGAGGTGGAGACCTGACGGCTCTTTTTAGTAAAGTGGAGATAGACGAAGTAAAGGGGAACAGTAAGATTGAAAGTTCCTACAGCACCTGCCAAATTCACGCCATGAATGCGAATGTAAAAGAGGTGACCATTGGAAACAGCTTTGGCGACACTTCATTGTCCATCCCGGCACAGAACAGCTATGAAATTGAGAGCAGTTCCAGCTTCGGAAGTATGAAAGTGAAAGGGCCTTGGAATGAGAAATACTATAAGAGCGAATTTGATTCGGAACAGAAAAAAGGGACTTTTGGCAATGGAGCAGTGATCGGAAGCATTACGGTCAACAATTCCTTTGGCTCGGTTAAAGTCTTGGAAAAATAGCAAGGCAGATTGAATCAAAATGGCAATCAAAATAAAAATCAAAAGACAATTAGGTTTGATGAGTTTTAAAGCGGCATTCACGAAGCGTAAAAAGTGAAATAGTTAAATTTCGAATAAGCACAATTAGGGAGAAGAGGCGAGCTTTTTGTATTACATACATGAAGCACATAATTGCACTCTTCTTTCTTTTGGTTCAACATTCCTTTTTTACTCAGAATTTTGAAAACAGCTCACTGGAGGGAATCATTGGTGGTCCTTTTATGTTGAGCAATTGGGAAATCGTTCCCTTCACGGATCCTTTTTGCTTGGCGAGCAATGCCGGGGCAGCTTCACCCGATATCACAGGTTTTGCAGGACCGATAGCTTCTGCGGGACTCTTTGGCCAAGCAAATTCAGGAACAACCTTCGTCAGTGGTCTTTTCTCTACCCCTAGCAGCCCAACAGGAACTACCAATCACGATGGCATTCATCAGGTTGTGGATGGTTTTGAAATTGGGGGAAACTATACCCTTGAATTCTTTCAATCGGTGGTGAAGCAATCGAGTGCTCGCGACACATCAGGTTCCTGGGACGTTTATATGAATGACAGTTTTCTGGCCAGAAGTGTCGTTTCAATTAGTCAACTGTCGCATGACAATCCCAATTTGCAATGGGAAAAACGCTCCATTGCATTTACAGCTCCCAGTGCAAGCATCTCATTCAAGTTTTTGGTTGCCGATGATGACAATAATGGCAGTCTCAATTCCACCGATCTTGATGGCAGTCTGCGCATGGGCATTGATGATATTAGCCTTTTCTCTTGTTTGAATTCTCCACTTAGTCAGCTTGACCCGCAATCCATTGCTTTTTCAGAAGACAGTATCTGCTTGGGACAAGAGGTGACTATAAGCGATTGGCCTCAAGGTTTTTCTGCCAACTGTCAATGGGAATTTTCGGATGGGCAGAGCTTTACCGATTGTGCAATCCCTGCCATTAACTTTAGCAGTCCAGGTAATGTGACTGCAAGCTTGACCATGAGCGATATTCAAGGCTGCAGCTTTGAATTTACCTCCGATGAATTGCTGATCCTGCCAGCCCCCCTTGCCAATTTTATGATGAATCCAGAAAGCATTGAAAGCACTTCTCCCCTGGTGCGATTTGAGAATTTGTCAGAAAATGCCGATGCATTTGTGTGGGATTTCGGGGATGGAGCGAGCAGCACGAATATAGACCCTGTACACAGCTATCTCAATACCAGTGAAGGCACAGTGGAAGTATGTTTGGAGGCCATCTCGAATTTGGGATGCTCCAGCCAGGTCTGCAAGGATTTAGAGATTGAAGAGCCCTTGGAAATCTATATTCCCAATTCCTTTAGCCCCGATCAAGACGGTCTGAACGACTATTGGCAAGTACACCTTTCCACTAATCGATTGAGTTTATACGAGCTCCGCATCACCAACCGATGGGGTCAGGAAATTTGGTCAAGCGACAATCCTTTAGAACAATGGGATGGCCGAGGAGCTGAGGCCAGCTCCTTCTTCTCACCAAGTGGCACCTATGTCTACCAATTGACCTGTCAAGAATCAAGAGATTCCGAAACCCTTTATCGTGTTGGGCATGTGATCTTGGTTCGCTGAAGTGGCAAAATAAAAAGTTAAATACTAGGAAGAGGATTCGAAGGCCGGCTGTCTGCTGCGCAGAATTGAAGATTTTAGAATGAAGAATTGAGATTGAAGACCTACCTGCCTTAGGTTTGTCAATGAACCATTTGATGTTTTTTGAATCAAAACTCCAATAAAAATTTTGTCTTAGGAAACCCGAGGCCTGAGGAAGACGCAGTCCTGGACTCGAAGGCCGGAGGTCTGCTGGGCAGCATTTAAGAATGAAGACTGGAGATTTGAGATTGAAGACCTCTCCGCCTTTGATTGGTCAATGCCCCCATCGAGGTTTTCTGAATCAAAATTTTGTGTTAGGAAAGCCCGAGGCCTGAGGAGGACGCAGTCCTGGACTCGAAGGCCGGAGGTCTGCTGTGCAGAATTGAAGATTGGAGAATTGAAGATTGGAGAATTGGAGATTGGAGATTGGAGATTGGAGATTGGAGATTTGAAAATGAAGAGTTGAGATTGAAAGATATTGAATGGGGGTGTTTTTGAAATTGACCAACAGACAAAATGGAGATGGTATACTACATAAACACGTGACCTCATATAGGTTTTCTCATCAAAGCATTCGCGTGCGCCTAAAGACATGCTCTCTGCTTATTTAGGATCATAAAGTGCCGAAAAAATACGGTTTTGACCGCACCAATCTTTATCTTGGCGACCTTTATTGAGAGATCAAGATCATCGATGCGACTGTTTTTATTAGCTCTTCTTCTTTTACCCTTATTTCTGGCAGGCCAATCCGATTCAAAGGGAGATTTTTACCTCTTTTGGGGCTATAACCGGGGCTGGTATACAAACAGCGATATTCACTTTAAAGGTGATGGCTATGATTTTACGCTTTGGGATACGCCTGCACATGATTCTCCGGAGAAGTTTTCGGCCGATACCTACCTGAACCCAAAGCGCTTCACTATTCCACAATTCAACTTTAGGCTCGGTTACTTCTTTCATGAAAAATACAGTCTCTCTCTGGGTTGGGATCACATGAAATACTTCATGGACGAGAATATTTTTGTGAATGTGAGCGGTTATCTGAATGAAGATGCGCATGACCGCTATAGTTTTGATCTGGACAATGAGCCCTTTTTTCTCGCGCGAGATTTTATGGAATACGAGCACTCCGATGGATTCAACTATGTGCGAATAAACCTGGACCGCTACGATCATTTACACAGCCTGGGAAAGTTTGATCTGAAGTGGACTACGGGGATAGGTGTGGGTGCTGCACTCACCTGGTCCGATCATTCATGGGGCAGCAGACGGTATAGAAATAAGGCCCACTTATCTGGTTTTAACCTATCAATAAATACGGGCCCGCAATTGGAATTTAAGGAGCATTTCTTCCTGAACTCAACGCTCATGGCAGGACATGCGCAACTCTATGATGTACAAATACGCTACGGCTATGAGGACAAAGCCGAACAGCATTTCCAGTTTATCCAATGGTATACGGTGCTCGGCTATCGCTTTAGCTTGGCTAAAAATGCCCCAAATGAAAAGCTCAAATAGCCCTTCACTCTTCTTTTATTTGACCGTTTGCTGACTAATGTAAACGACAGGTTTTCTTCTCCCTTTTTATATATTTAGGTAAAACATTTTTTGACCATCAGTTCATAAACGATATTAAACGTTTACAAACGCTTAAATCGTCCTCAGGATTTGATCCGGTTCATTAATGTTAAATTTTAAAAGAAGGATACAATGGAAATAAAATGCACTAATGCATTTTATCCGGATGTTGTGGTTAATGTCGAAAAACGAGAAACTGAATGAATAAAACAATATTTGAGATAACAAAAATGGATTGTCCTTCAGAGGAAAATCTAATCCGAATGAAATTAGATGGAATCTCAAGTATTGCGAATTTGGACTTTGACATTGCCAACCGAAAACTGACCGTTTTTCACAGCGGAGAAATTGACCAAATCGAAAAGTCCGTTATCGAACTGAATTTAGGCGGAAAGAAAATCTCGACTTTACAAACTGACCAGACGGAATTCAAAGAAAACGAAAATCAGAAAAAACTACTTTGGTCTGTACTTGCAATAAATTTTGCGTTTTTCCTAATCGAAATGACGACAGGGATTATATCAAAATCTATGGGACTTGTTGCCGATAGTTTGGATATGCTTGCTGACAGTTTTGTTTACGGAATTAGTTTGTTTGCTGTTGGCGGAACTCTGACAAGAAAAAAACGGATTGCAAAACTTGCTGGATATTTTCAAATAACACTTGCGATTATTGGATTTGTGGAAGTTTTAAGGAGATTTTTCGGAGACGAGAAACTTCCTGATTTTTCGACAATGATTATCGTTTCCATTTTTGCACTTATTGCAAATGGAATTTGTCTTTACATTTTACAAAAGTCAAAAAGCAAAGAAGAGGCACATATGAAAGCGAGTATGATTTTCACTTCAAACGATGTGATTATCAATTTAGGAGTCATAATCGCTGGACTTTTGGTAAATTGGTTGAGTTCAAGCAAACCAGATTTGATTATCGGAACAATCGTTTTTGTTTTGGTAATTCAAGGAGCATTTAGAATATTAAAATTGAGTAAATAACGAAAAAACACTAACCACAACAATGGCTATAAGTAATTGCTTGTTCTCGCCTTCTTCTGAAAATCCTCGCGAATTTTCAGTTTGGTGTGTACTTGTAAAGTTAAGTGCTAACCCACGCAACTACTCATAGCCGAGACCGTTACCGCCAATTAAAAATGAATAAAATAAAACTCATATTAGGACTCTTAATTATCGCACTGAGCAGCTGTTCGGATACAGTAGACTCAAATAACTTGGACAGCGATAACTATGACAAAAAAGATGAAAGAGTTGAAGTTTTAAAAAAGGAAATCAAATCTTTCAGCGAAATCGAAAATGCCGAATTTGAATTATTTAATGTAAATGGATTTTCGAATAGGCGAACAACTGTACCAGGTGCATCTTCATGGGACTACAAATTTGCCATTAAAGTAAATCCTTCTGACATAGACAAATGGACTATTGGATTGATGAAAATTGAACTTGATGGTAGTAATAAAGAGTGGATGAATAAAATAATTGAGATGAGAAAAAATGACTGGAAGACTAAAACCGAACCTGAATTTTATACAAGAAAAGGAGATAATGTAACGGTTGCAGTTTACAGAACAGAAGGAATTATCTTTAAACGAGTGATAAATAATTAAAAAGAAAAAAGGCGGTAACAATGGCTATAAAGCATAGGCCTAACCAACCAAACCGTTCCTACGCTTCATAGCCTGAACGTTGTAGGTAATACATGCAATGACTAAAAAGAGTGAACTATATCAAATTAGGAAAAATGAAATACGAGATTCTCGAATTAAAGAAACTCGGAATTTCATACGTTCAAAATCATTAAGTAGTTTGATGAATAATCATAAGTGGTTTCAAATTTTTGAATTGATTAAAGAACAACAAACTGAATTTGAATTAAAAACTGTTCTCTCGTCTGAAATAAGAAAAGCTCACTCAATTCTTGAACTTGAAAAAAGTTCGATTTTGATTGACAACTCTGGTGAATTCATTGAATTTTTAGAATTGGACCAAATTATTATAAAAAACACGTTGGAATTGAAATCTGAATTGGAT
>JBCCIF010000041.1:0-27719 GCA_039028335.1 Bacteroidota bacterium | reverse complement strand
CTGACTGCCGGTTTGCTGCTGCTACTGACCGACAGTCAGTGGTCCTGCTGGTGTTGGAGCCATCGCTGCACAGATCAGTCAGTTCTTGTTTCCTTTTATGATAAACAGAGAATTGCCACTATTAAAGGCGTTAGCAATAGCTTTATCCAAAATTCAGGATTATCAAAAAACATTGTCATTGGCGATGGTGTGTTACAAGATGAAAACGGGGATTATGCCATTTTGGGTTATGGCGTAAAAGCTGAAATCGGGGCAAAATTGTATTCTGAATCACTTGAACCCCTGACGATATTTGCTCCTGAAAAGGGGAAAAGATTAAGAAAAGACAAACAAAGCACATTCAGTCAATCTCAAATTCGTATTTCAGGAGTTTACTCTGTCAATGCCGAGTTTGACTCTAAATACCTACTTGTACCAACAGATTTTGCAAGAGACATTTTTGGTTATGTTGACGAAATCACTAGCCTTGAAATAGACTTGTCTGATCATGTGAATTCCAAAGATTTTATTGCTCAATATTCGGAAGAATTAAAGGAGAATCAATGCTTTACAACACGAGAGGAAAAAAACAAGCTCGTTTACCAAGCCTCAAACTCTGAACGACTGGCCACAATTTTGATTCTCACCTTTATCATCATCATCGGTGCCTTTAATATGCTTGCTTCGTTGACCATCATTATTATCGATAAGAAAAAGGACATTGGAATTCTTAACAGTATGGGTGGAACAGATCAAATGGTGCAAAGAATATTTTTTTGGCAAGGCATCCTTATAGCTTCAGTTGGGTGTTTCGCGGGGCTTTTAATTGGTGCTTTGTTGTGTTTCATTCAGCAACACTTTGGAATCATACAATTGGAAGGAGGTATTGTAAATCATTATCCTGTTAAAATGTCTCTTGAGGATTTTGTCTTAACTACAAGTATAGTACTGGGAATGGGGTTTTTATTTACTTGGTTTCCCGTTAAGTACCTTTCTAGAGTTCATGTATTCGGATCTAAGTCCGCTAGTGCTTCCTGAAAACGTGTTCTCCAAATTTTTCTGCAATAAGACTTAGTGTGTCGAAAAGTTCTTCTTTCTCAAAACTCGTTACCAGTGTCATTCGATAGGATTTAAAACCTGGAATGCCTTTAAAATAGTTGGAATAATGCCTCCTCATTTCAACAATACCTAAGCGGTCCCCTTTCCAATCAAGCGACATTTTAAGGTGCTCTTTACATGCTTCGACTCTTTCGGCCAAGTTTGGTGGGTCAAGGTATTCTCCTGTTTGAAGATAATGTTTGATTTCTTTAAATATCCAAGGATATCCTATACTTCCTCTTCCTATCATAATACCATCTACCCCAAATCTCTCCTTATACTCTTTGGCTTTATCTGGTCCAGCTACATCGCCATTGCCAAATACTGGAATTTGCAGTCTTGGATTATTCTTCGTTTCAGCAATGAGCGTCCAGTCAGCCTCCCCCTTGTACATTTGTTTTCTGGTGCGTCCATGAATAGAAATGGCCTTTATTCCAACATCTTGTAACCTCTCTGCGACTTCGACTATGCGCATCGTTTTCTCATCCCACCCCAAGCGTGTTTTTACGGTAACTGGCAAAGAAGTTGATTTCACAATCTCAGCTGTCATTTTCACCATTTTATCTATGTCTTGAAGTATCCCTGCACCCGCGCCTCTTCCAGCAACTTTTTTCACCGGGCATCCATAATTTATATCAATTATATCAGGATTGGTCTTGGCCGTAATTTCAGTGGCCATTTTCATATGCTCTATATCATTCCCAAAAATTTGAATGCCAACTGGCCGCTCGTATTCATATATATCTAATTTTTGAACACTCTTTACTGCATCTCGAATTAGTCCTTCTGAAGAAATAAACTCAGTATACATCACATCAGCACCATGCTTTTTGCACAATGCCCTGAAAGGAGGATCGCTAACATCTTCCATTGGGGCGAGCAAAAGGGGGAAATCACTCAGTTCTATATCGCCTATTTTGATCAAAACGGCACAAAAGTAGCAAAGTAAAAAGGCTTTTTTCGCGATTTTATGTCTTTTGGGGGTAGGGTCAACTAAATTTTAATGGTATAAAGATCGAATAAGCGCTTAAAAAGCGACTGAATATGCAAGAAAACGAAAAATATTTTACGAATTGGAAAGTTCCAAAGGCTCAATCAAAAGAAGCTTCCTGGGATGCCATTCAGCAAAAGATTGCAGAGAAGGAGACTAAGATTATTCCATTATTTGGAAGAAAATGGATGGGTATAGCAGCATCTTTGGCCTTGCTCATTGCTTTGGTTTTTATGACTCAAAGTAGTGACACACAAAACTATGTAGCACTCGAGCAAGAACGAAACCTGGTTAATCTTCCAGATGGATCACGCATTCACTTAAACGCTGGTTCTGAAGTAAGTTTTGATGCTGATAATTGGAGTGAAGCAAGAGAAGTGACGCTCAAAGGAGAAGCTTTTTTCGAAGTGGAGAAAGGAAGCAAATTTAGTGTTATTACAAATCTTGGTTCGGTAGAGGTTCTAGGAACATCTTTCAATGTATTCGATCGAGGTGAGTCATTCTATGTTTCCTGTAAAACAGGCCGTGTAAGGGTAAGCAACTCATCTTCATCAGAGATTTTAACTCCCGGCCTTAAGACCACATTGCACGAAGGAACCTTGATGGACGCTTTTGAATGCTCTGAAGAAAACATTGCTATGTGGATGGATAAAGAACTCTATCATTTTGATAATGTCTCATTGAAGAGCGCTTTTGACGAGTTAGAAAGACAATTTGGAATTGAAATAAATTCTGATCAAATAGAAACAAGCAGTTTGGTAAATGCCGATATCCCATTGGAAGATGTCGAAATAGCCTTAAATATTTTGACCACTGCATTTGATTTAAACTATTCCAAAAACACAGACAAAAAGTATATAGTAACGAAATAATAGCATTATGGATAATTCTCTACAGACTTCAGACTTTCTTAACTACTTTGATTTTACTCCTTTATGGGACAATTACTATGAATCGTCTCAGAACATGAAGTTCAAAAATAAATGGGACAAGGTAAAGACCGGATGGAGACCTCGTAAGAGAAATGAATTTTAAAAAATTGTTTGATTTATAACATCTTTTTGGTGAAAGGTTAGTTGTATTTGGTTAAGGTTAACAAAAAGCCTCCCTTCAGAAGGGGGGCTTTTTCATTTCGTTCATTTTTTTCAAGGACTCATAAATGTGCACAATAGCAATTAAAAGTAACATTCCGTAAAATGTATCTTCTATCGGAATAGTTCCCATCCTAATACCAAAGTTCTCTGCGTTATTATACCAGACAACTTCACCTTCGATAAAAGATCCTGTCAAAAGCCCATTCACAGTAAAAAATGGGATGAGCACCCATAAATAACTTACATAAAAATGAGCAAGCCAGTTTACTTTCAAAACAAACTCCAGAAGAAGAATATATAGCCCCAGCGGCAAAAAAGTCCAAAATGTATAGTCTTGATGCGAAAAGACTAGGCCCAATATAATAAGCAAGCCGCCTAAAATAAGAGAGATAAAAAAGGTGCTATATGAGCTAATGAGTCCTCCTTTGAAATACCTTAAAGACTCATAAATGAATATACTGGCATAGGGTATGCAAAGAAAAAATAGCCACTCTTCAATAGGCAAATGAAAAATATCTATCCCCATTAGATATTGTTCATTAAAGCCCCAAATTCCTTGTTTGGTGAATTCTATATCCCAAAGGATAAATACTAATCCTACTAGAAAGATGGACGGAAGTATGTACTTCACCTTCCTGAAATAACCAATTCGCTTATCAAATGTGGCAAGCAATGGAAATGAAATAGACAATAAATTCAATAATAGATAAAAAGATAATCCCATTACCTTCCCAACAAAGACGTGCCACTTCTTCTTGCCTCTCTAAAATATTTAATAGGAACCCAAAGCATTCCAAAGCACTCTCCCTCTTCCTTTGTGAGGTGCTTATGGTGCACTTTATGCGCTTTTCGAATCGCTCTTAAATAATTGTTGTTAGATCGTTTAAGGATTTTGAACCGTTGATGGATGAAAATATCGTGAACCAAAAAATAACATATGCCATAAAGCGTAATTCCCAATCCAATCATAAGCATGGTGTCATTTGGATTGAACGTGCCGAAGATTGAAAGTAACGATCCGGGAATGGCAAAAATGAGAAAAAAAGCATCATTCTTTTCAAAAAACCCTGGTTCATGGATGTGGTGATCTTTGTGCAAAACCCATAGAAATCCGTGCATGACATATTTATGGGTTAACCATGCCACACCTTCCATTATAAAAAAAGTGCCAATTAATATTAGTGCGTTCATCATTTCAGTTCTCCAAAATTAAGCTTAAACTAATAAAAAAAAGTATGAAGATAATGTAGACATAAATTACAGCAGGGTTCTTTTTCTTAAAGCGGATACTGCGTGAAAGCATGATACCTACGAAATAAACAACGAAAAGCCCCAAAAGGTTTATAGGATTAAAGCCTATTGAAGGGTTTCCTTCATATTGCCATAGCTTAAGTCGAATGCCTACAACTTCTGCTAACCAGGCTACAAAGATGAGTAATGCGGCTCCTATAAGAGCCTTCTTTAGTCTATTAATCTTTAATTTTTTCACCAAATGAACGGCTATATAAACACTCATCCATCGGCTGATTCCGATAATTACAGGGACACCAAAAACAGAAGTTCCTAATAATTCATTGGCATATTCCTTCTTAAAAATTTCGAAATGGATGAACAACACTTCAACTGCGAATAAGAGAATTGAAAAAATGAAGAAATGTGCGATAACTTTCTCTTTTTCCCCGAAGTGATTAATAAGCAATACGCCTGCAGTTACTGCTATAGTAGGAACCGAAAGAAACACAAATATTCCTTCTGACCTCTTAGAGAGCCCAAAGCAAGCCAAAATATAAATGAAACTCAACAAGGCGACACTCCATGACAAGATTTGGTTTCTCTGATGTTTTCTCATGAGAAACAAAAAAACAAATTTTTAGGTTAAGAGGCTAACTCTAGAATGGGCGGCATTTGAGCTATGTTCCTATAAATAAATTGCTCAACTACTTCTTCCTTTTCAATTACAAATACCCCCGGAAGTTGAAGTGGGTTGCTCGTTACCTTGCCAAAAAGGTGACCCTTAAACAATGATCGAATAAATCCTAAGAAAACTCTTGGTTTGAAGATCTCGAAATAACCGTGATTTTCTAGTCCATAAGACTTAAACAGAACCTGACCCGTATCCGAAATATGCTCTAGATCATTCAAATCATAAATTGGCAAGATTTCGCTAGCATATTTTTTAGACGATTGATGAACTAAGATAATTTTCGCCTGGTTCTCATCCAAATCCGATTTAATTTGTTCAATTTCTGAAAGAGTCTCCCTGCAAAAATTACAGCCGAAATGCCTTAAAAAGACTAAAATGACCTTTTTCCTTTTGGACAACTCAAAAATTGAATTTCCTTTATTCGTATATGCATCTATCGCTATCATCGATGTTTATAGAACAAAGCTTTTGAATTAATGTTTATCTACTAAGCCAATTTTATGTCAAAAAAAATTTATCTGCTTTTTTCCATTTGGCTAGTTTTCATGCTTCTTTTTGGTTTCATCTTCTCTTCAAGTGGAGAAATGAAGAACGCGAAAGATCTCGAGTTAAATGTTACAAGCTCAGAACTTCTTTATTTTAAAAATGTAAGAAGTTTCTATTATGCGCTCGATTTAAATGATCAGAAAAGGATGGATGTATACAAACTGAAACAGATTGGCTCGAATGCTTTGATTTCGCCTTCTATTGTGTATCAAAGAAAATCGAAATTAGCCTTTATCCATTTCCCTTCATTGAACGCAGACTTTATCTTAATTGAGGGTGTTGACGAACCTTTTAGCGTTACGCCTGAGATGAATTCGCAAGACCATTTGCACTTGGCAATGCTCTTGTTTAATGCTTTAGAAAAGGATAAAAAGATCCATATCATGCAGTCATCCTCCCTAATTTCGCCAACGACAGAGGACTTAATAGGGCTTAAAGTGATTTTAAATGACTACTTCAAACTCATTCGGTATAATTAAGAAATTTCTTGTATGTATCGATTGCTCTATTTCTAGCAAACTTGTGATCAACAATTGGTTTTATGTATGAAAAAGGATCTTCAAATTCAGGAACCCATCTTTTTATATACTTGAGTTCTGGATCGAATCTTTTCGTTTGAAGTGATGGGTTGAATACTCTAAAGTAAGGGGCTGCATCACAACCTGAACCAGAAGCCCATTGCCAACCACCGTTATTAGATGCCAATTCAAAGTCAAGTAACTTCTCTGCAAAGTACGCCTCGCCCCATCTCCAATCGATTAAAAGATGTTTAGTTAAAAAAGAAGCCACAATCATTCGAACACGATTATGCATGAATCCTGTGGCATTTAATTCACGCATGCCGGCATCAACTATAGGATATCCCGTCTGTCCTTTGCACCAGGCCTCAAACTCTTCGAGATTATTCCTCCAGACGATTCGATCGTACTTTGGTCGAAAAGAAGAGTGCACAACATGTGGAAAATGAAATAGAATCATCATGTAGAAGTCTCTCCAGATCAATTCATTCAGCCAAGTTTCATTCATAGAATGCCCCTCCAATGCTAATTCTCTTATACTAAGGGTTCCAAATCTTAAGTGCAGACTTAACCTACTTGTGCCGCGTATAGATGGAATGTCTCTTTGTTCTTTATACTTTTTCAGAATAGCTCTATTCACTTTTCGATCAGGAAATGTCAACTCCAACTCATTAAATCCCATCTCTTCAAGAGATTTTATTTCGTACGGCCTTTCTTTTGATAGATTTGAAATGTATTTGAACGTTGGATAAGCGCTTAAATAAAATTGGGTCAGCTTTGATTTCCATTTTTTTGAATAAGGAGTAAAGACCGTGTAGGGCTTGCCATCGTCCTTGCATATCTCACTTTCCTCAAAGATAACTTGATCTTTAAATGAGTGAAATTCAATCCGCTTTGAGGAAAGAAATTCCTGGATGCTTTGATCCCTTTCTATTCCGCAAGGCTCGTAGTCCTTATTCGTAAAGACACTTATAATTTCATGGCGGTCGACTAGCTTCTGAAATACTTCCTGAGGCTTTCCGTACATTACAAGAAGAGTAGAGCCATGTCTTTCATATTCCTCTTTTAAGCGCTTTACTTCCCTATAAATAAAATTTACCCTTGCATCATTCTTATTGTCTAGTTTAGACAGAATATCAACATCAAATATAAATATGGGAAGAACCTGAACTTTGTTTTTCAATGCGTGAAAAAGGGCCGCATTATCCCTTATTCTAAGGTCCCTTCTATGCCAAAAAATGGCCTTTTTCATGAAGGATCAGGCCAATGACTTATAACTTCAGGCAAGGCAATTTTGAACCATTCTGTGAATTTATCCGGATTTTGAGCAAGTTCTTCCTCTAATTCCTTTTTAGAAATATAACGGAAATCGGCAACTTCTTCTTTATTCAAAACAGGTATGCCATCGAACTCTCCTAGAAAAACATGATCAAATTCATGCTCTATCAATTTTTTATCCAATTCTGCTCGATAAATAAAGGAAAAGGCTTTTGTGACTTCAGCACTTATTCCCAATTCCTCTTGCAACCTTCTAGAAGTAGCACTTTCCAGCTCTTCATCCGCTCGAGGGTGGCTGCAGCAAGTATTGGTCCATAAGCCACCGGAATGGTATTTAGAATAAGCTCTTTGCTGAAGCATTAATTCGGCCTTTTTATTGAACAAGAAAATAGAAAAAGCTCTATGCAATAGTCCTTTTTCGTGCGCTTCCATCTTTTCCATTTTCCCCAAAGGCCGATCATCTCTATCGACCAAAATCACATATTCCATAGCGCGAATCTATAATAAATTGAAGCTGTGTCTCAAATAGGATTTAACCAATATTCCTGCTTTCTGTTCATTCGGAATACGCACCCGTTCATGAAGAATGTCGTCAAAGTCAAGCTTGCTAATTTTCTTGAAAAGACGTAGATAATATTTATAGGCTAAATAAACTCCAAATCTAGAGTTTTTTGGTAGCCTTTCGATTCCAATAAGTCCTTGCTTAAAATCCTCGGCAATCTCTTTCTCAATAATATTCTTGGTATAAGAGGTCAAATTTGACATGTCGACATTTGGAAAATAGCTTCTTCCGAGATTCTCAAAATCATCCCTTAGATCCCTTAAAAAATTTATCTTTTGAAATGCAGCACCCAATTTCATTGCATAGGGAGTTAGTTCCTTATACATTTCCTTGTCCCCATTAACAAATACATGCAAACACATTAACCCAACAACCTCTGCGCTACCGAGAACGTAATCATCAAAACTGCTGCGATCATAATCTTTGTTTTTTAAATCCATTTCCATTGAATTCAAAAATTTCTCAATCAAATCTGCATCTATTTCATATTTATTGAATGTATACTGAAAACTGTTTAGCACAGGGTTGGTACTGATTTTTTGACTCAGCGCGAGGTACGTATCCTCTTTAAACCTGTAAAATAAATCCTCATTTTCGTAATTGTAGAAAGTATCAACTATTTCATCTGCCACTCGAACGAAACCATAAATATTATAAATATGCTCTCTAATTTCTTTCGAAAGCAAACGAATTCCTAAAGAGAATGATGTGCTGTATGACTTAGTAATGTTCTTAGAACAGCGGTAGCTCACTCTATCATAAAGGGGTTTGTTCGTCATATTCAATGTGTTTAAAATCGAATAATTCTTTAACAAACAATATACACTTTTGTTTAATGTTTAACTCGATATGCTGCTCAAAAGTTGATTAGCCACCACTTCACCAGAAATTAAAGATGGGGGCACACCTGGCCCTGGCACTGTTAATTGGCCTGTATAAAAGAGGTTTTTTACTTTTTTGCTTTTTAGAGATGGCTTGAGGATGGCCGTTTGTTTAAGGGTATTGGCGAGGCCATAAGCGTTACCTTTAAATGAATTATAGTCTTCTATAAATTCTTTGTGGGCATAGGACCTTTTGTAAATAATTGAGGAGCGAATATTCGCTCCTAATCGCTTTTCTATTCTATCCATTACCATATTAAAGTAATGCTCTCGTGTCTGTTCTGACTCTTTTAAATCTGGCGCAACCGGAATTAAAATGAATATATTTTCCATGCCATCAGGAGCAGAGTTTTGATCAGTAATTGAGGTACAGCTCACATAAAACTGCGGAGCTCTAGGCCATTTGGGATCATCATATATTTCACTTGCGTGGATTTCAAAATCTTCATCGAAAAAGAGGTTATGATGTAAAAGTCCAGGAACCTTCTTATCTATCCCTAAATAGAATATTAAGCTTGAAGGAGCCATGGTTCTAGTGTCCCAATAATCTTCGGAATAGCTTTGTAAGTTCTTTGGTAAAAGCTTTGTTTCGGTAAAATGATAATCAGCCCCAGAAACTACATGTTGGCAGTCAAAACTTTCATCACCCGCAACAACTTTTTTAATTTTATTGCCTGAAAATTCAAACCCGGTTACATTCTGCTCAAATTCAAATTTGACTCCGAGTTCTAAGGCTAGTTTGTACATAGCCTCAACAATTTTGTGCATTCCTCCTTCAGGATACCATGTACCTAAAGCTAAATCGGCATAATTCATCAAACTATATAATGCTGGAGTCTTGGAAGGTTTTGCTCCCAAGAAGAGAACAGGAAACTCTAAGAGATCAATTAATCTCTTGTCCTTAAACATTCCTCTTATTTGTTTAGAAATGGGCTTGAAAACATCTAATTTGAAAAGTCCTTTGATCAAATTAATGTCTATGAACTCGCGGATCGACCGTCCAGGTTTATAAACCAAATCCTCAATCCCTACTTTATACTTAAAAGCTGCTTCATCCAGGAATTTTTTCAAGTGCACAGAACTGCCCTTTTCAATACTTTCAAATAGTTGATAGAGGTCGTTAAGGTTGGAAGGAATATCAACTTCATCTTCTGAGTAGAAGATGCGATAGGAAGGTGAAAGCCTTTCAAGCTTGTAATAGTCAGAGACCTTTTTGCCAAATTGAGCAAAATATCTTTCAAAAACATCTGGCATCCAATACCAAGAAGGACCCATGTCAAAAGTGAAGCCCTTTTCCTGAAATTTACGCGCACGTCCTCCAGGCTGATTGTGTTTTTCTAAAACGGTAACATCGTGACCTTCTTTGGCCAAAAAGGATGCTACAGAAAGACCTGCAAAACCAGATCCAATTACTGCAATTTTTTGTTTCATTAATCGCGATAGGACTTCAGCTCTTCACTCAGCTTTTGTCTTGCCAAAAAAATACGACTTTTTATCGTTCCTATAGGTAGATTTAATTGTTCAGCAATTTCCTTGTACTTAAATCCGCTATAATGCATTTGAAATGGAACCCTATACTCATCATTCAAGGCATTTATAGCATTAGAAATTTCTTTGAAGGCCAAAGTCTGACTCGGTGTTTCAGTCTTTGAACTCTCTCCTAAATTTAAGAAGAATTGCTCATCGGTGTCATCTAATAAGGTATTTGCCTTTCTTGCTTTTCGATAATTATTAATGAAGGTATTCTTCATTATCGTGTAAAGCCAAGCTTTCAAATTGGTGTGATCGGCAAATTTATCTCTATACCTTAATGCCTTTAGATACGTTTCCTGAAGCAGATCATTAGCATCTTCTTCGTTCGATGTAAACTTAAAGGCAAAACCTTTTAAGGAAGATTGAAAGTCAATTAATTTTCTATGAAACTCAGGTGCTGTCATCTTTGTTTAACTTTTTAAATTAATTTATCAACGCATTATTAGTTGTTTGAACTCTTCAATTTCGGTGGGATTGTATATGTCAAAGTCATTCAAGGCCTGATTCTTATTACCTGGTCGATCAATAAAAACAAGCTCTGAGTTACCTGAAATTTCGGTTAATCTGGTTAAATATTTCTTAAAATTGGTCTTGTTTCTTATCGATAAATGAGAAAAAACTAAGTATGATGGATCTTTCGCTATTACGATCTGCTTTATAGACTCTAAAGGAACACTTTGCCCCAAATAGTAGCTCTTTACATCCATTCCTAAACAGACATAATGAAAAAACAATAAGCCCAATTCATGCCACTCACCTTCTGGAAGAAAGAGAATCACATTATCTCCAGATCTATTGCGCTCTTCCCTTTTATCAATAGCCACAATTAATTTTCTTCTGACTATGTTCGAAATATAGTGCTCTTGCCCAGGGTTCAGGGCTCCTGTGAGCCACATAAGACCGACATTCTTAAAAAATGGATAAATAATCTGAAGCATGGTCTTCTCCATCCCATAATCCAAAATTGCCTGATCAAAAAGACGTTCAAATCTGGCCTCATCCATGTCAACCGTTGCAAAAACTAAATTGTCCAAGAAATATTTTACATCGTCCTTTACAACGGCATATTCTTCGATTTTCTGTCTGAGTTCATCTGGACTCAAACCTGCTATGTTGCTAATCTTATGACCTGCTTGATTAAGAAGAGCAATGTTCAATATCTTCTTAAGGTCTTCATCGGAATAGTATCGAATATTTGTAGGGGTTCTTTGAGGCTTGACAATCTCATAGCGCTTTTCCCAAATACGAATGGTATGGGCTTTGATCCCACTCAACCTTTCAAGATCTTTTATTGAATACTTTCCCATTCTGTTTAATGAATAACGCTGATCGTTAAACAAAGTTATGAAATTTCGATGAGATTTCAAACACAAAAGCGCTGATTGTTGTAAGCCTTTTTTAATTTTATCTCGTGTCAGAGGCTTTAAAAAATCAAATAAGCGCTTTACCGAATCGTCCAGGTATCTATCAATATTTTGACGAACAAGATGAAATAATTTATGTAGGAAAGGCAAAGAAACTCAAGAATCGAGTGAGTTCATATTTCAATAAAAATGCCCAACTCAATGGTAAAACGCGCTTACTGGTAAAAAAAATTGTTCGCATTGAATTTGTAGAGACTGCTACTGAACTGGATGCGCTATTATTAGAAAACAACCTTATCAAGCAATATCAGCCCCTTTATAATGTTCGATTAAAAGACGATAAAACTTTTCCTTGGATCTGTATTAAAAAAGAGCCTTTTCCCAGAATTTTCTCCACTCGAAATAAAAGGGATGACGGGTCGGAATATTTTGGCCCATACGCTTCAGTCAAATTAATGAAAACGCTGCTTGATCTTGCTTGGAAACTTTACCCCTTGCGCAATTGCAATTATGCCTTGAGTCAAAAGAATATTTCTGACGGAAAATTTAAAGTCTGTCTGGAATATCATTTAAAAAACTGTCTCGGCCCTTGTGAAGGACATCAAACCGAGGAAGAATACACAATTGGTATAAAAGAGATCAGAAAAATTATTCGCGGTAACATTAAAGAAGTGAAAACGCTGTTGAACGAAAAAATGAATCAGGCCTCGGAAGAACTTGAATTTGAATCCGCACAGCAAATCAAAGATAAAATCGCATTGTTGGACAGATACCAAAGCAGCTCCGTTGTGGTTAACCCTGGAATTAAAAATGCAGAGGTTTTTCATCTTCAATCAGATATGAAGAATTCTTACATCAATTACCTCAACATAATAGATGGTGCGATTATTCAGTCCTATACTACTGAGATCAAAAAGAAACTTGAAGAAGAAGACAAAGAACTTTTGACAATGGCTGTCATGGATATAAGACAAAAGTTTAATTCAACAGCAAAGGAGGTCATTTTACCTTTTAAACTCTCCACAGAATTTCCTGGCTTTGAGCAAGTCATTCCATCTCGGGGAGATAAAAAGAAATTGTTAGACATGTGCTTAAGGAATATTAAGTATCACATCATCAACCAGCGAAAACAAGAACAAATCGTTGATCCTGATGCACGCAAAAACAGAATCTTAGAACAAATTAAGCACGATTTACGCTTGAAAGAACTTCCATCACACATTGAGTGTTTTGACAATTCTAACTTTCAAGGAGCCCAGCCTGTTTCGGCATGTGTAGTATTTAGGGATGCCAAACCCAGCAAAAAGGAATATCGACACTTCAACATTAAAACAGTTGAAGGGCCAAATGACTTTGCATCCATGGAAGAAGTTGTTCAAAGGCGCTATTCTCGCTTATTAAAAGAAGGCCAATCACTTCCGCAGCTTGTCATTATAGACGGTGGCAAAGGCCAGCTTTCATCAGCTTACAAGAGCTTGGTAAGATTGGGGATTGAGCAAAAAATAGCCGTTATCGGTATAGCAAAAAGGTTAGAAGAGATTTACTTTCCTTTGGATTCGATTCCGATTTATATTGATAAAAGATCAGAATCATTGAAAGTCATACAACATTTGAGAAATGAAGCCCATCGTTTTGGAATTACCCACCATCGTTCTAAAAGAAGAAAAGCCAATTTAAAAACCGACTTGACAAACATAGAGGGAATTGGACGCAAAACCGCTGAATTGCTTTTGCAGAAATTTAAATCTGTAAAAAATATAAAAGAGGCCAATATTGAACAATTAACAGCTGTAGTAGGGAAAAAGAAAGCAGAAACAATTTTCTCTTATTTCAATTGAATTAAGATAACTTATCGCTCAATATTTTCATCTCTATTGCCGGAGAAATTTTTTCATAGCAAACATTGTAAACAGCCTGAGTAATTGGCATCTCGACTTGATACTTTTTGTTCATCTCGACTATACCTTTAACAGCATAGTATCCTTCAGCCACCATATCCATTTCGACATGAGCAGCCTTAACCGAATACCCTTTTCCTATCATACTGCCGAAGTTCCTATTGCGACTGAACATAGAATACGCAGTTACCAAAAGATCTCCTAAATAAGCTGATGCACTTACATCCCTCTCAAGTGGTTTTATGCGATCGACAAAGGCGCGAATTTCTCTAATCCCATTGGATACAAGAACGGCTTGAAAGTTGTCCCCATAACCGAGCCCTGCACAGATACCGCTTGCCACAGCAAAGACATTCTTAAGAATGGCAGAAACTTCTGCTCCAATTACATCATTCGAAACAACGGTCTTGATGTATCTACAGGTTAAGGCTTCCGCTACATAATTCGCCATTTCGTCCACAGGATGAGCTATGGTCAAATACGACAACCTTTCCATAGCAACTTCTTCTGCATGGCAAGGCCCGCAAATAATTCCTATCTGCTTATATGGGATACCCAGATTTTCATGAAAATAAATGGCAGGCAACTTGTTTTCTTCAGGTATGATTCCCTTAATGGCAGAAATCATATTCTTTCCCTTAAAAACAGCTTTTTCAGTGTTTTCAAGCTCCTTAAATATGAAGGCGGAAGGAATTGCCATGATCAAAATATCACATTGAGAAACGATATAATTCAAATCAGTGCTCATATTGATTCTTTCGATATTCAATTCTGCTCCGCTTAAATATCTCGGATTTCTTCCGTGCTCTTCAATGAAAGCGATGCTTTCTGCATTTCTATTCCACCAATAGATCTCTTTTGCATTCTCGCAAAGGATTTTGACTAAGGCCGTAGCCCAGCTACCACCTCCAATGACTCCTATGTTCTGCCCCTGTAACATTAATCCCACAGTACTTCAAAACTCAATTCAGACTCCTCTCTAAGCACCTTGACAATGGTTTTCTGCCCTTCATCAAATTTTGAAAGTGCTTCCATATATGACATCATATCTCGAACTTCAATTTCACCCATTTGAATCACGATATCGCCCTTTTCTATTCCGGCATTTTCTGCTGGTCTTTTTGGACTTACACCATCTATTCGCATACCTTTTCCATCATATAAGTAATCCGGAATGACACCTAAAGTGACCTTAAAATTTGGCGTTGTGCGGTTATCCTTTTCAGTGGTCTTGGTAAAAACCAATTTTCCATCATCATCAAGCTCACCTATTAGCTGAAGCATGTATTCAACAATTAGCCTCATCCCCTCATAATTTATTTTATCGGCATCATCTGAAGGTTTATGATAATCTTCATGCGTTCCACTGAAGAAATGTACAGCAGGTATATCCTCCAAGTAAAAAGAGGTGTGATCTGAAGCTCCTATGCCTCCTTCCGTAGTTTTTGATTTCAACCCGCCAACAATCAAGGAATCAATTATTGCCAAAGAAGGTGAAGAGCCTATTCCGTTAATGCTAAACATGTCGCCTTCTAATCTTCCCACCATATCCATATTCAGCATATAGTTTATTTTTTCTTTTTCAAAAGGCAAATTTTTGACAAAGTAGTTAGACCCTAAAAGGCCTTTCTCCTCGCCTGAAAAAGCAATAAAAAGGAAATTGTTCTTTGAAGATTTCTTCTTCAGTTCATCGGCCAATTCAAAGAGGCATACTACACCACTTGCATTGTCATCAGCACCATTGTGAACCATTTTTTCTTCTCCTCTATATAAAGATCCATCATCGCCCATACCTAAATGATCATAATGCGCTCCAATAACGATAGTCTGCTCAGCTCCTTTATTGAGAAATGAGATTACATTCTTAGCCACTTTTGACTGTCTTTCAATAACAACTTTTCCCTCACAAAGACTACTTGACGGTTTCACTTTGAGGAATAAAACAGGGAAATCATATGGCAATACCGATTTTGACAAGCGCTTGCTGGGGTTTTCTAGATTTTGATCAGAATTATGCAAAACCACTGCTTGAACCCCAATTTTCTCAAGCATAGAAAGTCGTTTATTAATATCATGAAAGTTTATAAACTTTGAATGGGGATGAACGCCATCAGGAGAGGAGATGTCGAACATCACGACTTTTCCTTCTAGATCTACGATGTTCTCAAAATCATTATGCTCCAAATCTGGGGCCGAAATAGCATAATTCAGATCGATGATTTCTCCTTTGAAGTCACCTGATCCGCTATAGCTTATTGGATAGTAGTCCAAACCATTCTTCATTTGTTTTCCATCTACAATAAATCTATTTTCTGGGTCAACTATTGCCTTGTCTTTGAACTCAAATTCTTGAAAATAGGCTCCTTCATCTCCCATTGGTATAAGACCTAAATCTTGGAAACGCTGTGCGATAAAGGCCGCTGCCATTGCTTCACCTTTAGTGCCCGCTTCTCGGCCTTCCATTTCGTCAGAAGCCAAATATTCTAAATCTGTTTTGAGCAAATTATCTTCGTAGACAAACTCAGTTTGATTGTTGCAAGACATCCAAAATAGAGCAACAATTGCTAGTAAAAATGAATTTTTCATTTTGTAAATTGACTTCAAATATAATATTCTAGGCCCAGCCAATTTTACCGTTCTTAAAAGAGGATTATCCCTTTTGTAAATGGATTATCTTCTTTTAACAATTCGCTGCGATAATTGAGTGAGATTCGCTTAACTTTGAAAACTATTCGAATATTACTTAAATATCTAACACTTGCAGTATTTATCGGTGCGGGCTGTAATGCGCTTCTATGTCAGAATACCTCTGTTAAGATCAAGGGTTTTGCATCAGATAAAGAAAATGGAAATAAGTTGATTAACATTCTAGTTGTCAACAAGAGCAATGGAAACGGGACATTCGGAGATCGATTTGGGAATTACACTATGAACGTAGGTAAAAATGATAGCATTGTAATTTCTGCTATTGGCTATTCCTCCTATATTTTTTCCTTAAAGGATTCTACCCTGAAGAGTGTCTATACGATTAGCCCCCAATTAAAGAAACCCGTAGTTTATTTAAGGCCTGTGACCATTATTGCAGAGAGAGAACTAGAAGAAATCGAAAAAGACATTCAAGAATTAGGGTACTCAAGGCAAGACTATATGGTCTCTGGTATAGATGTTCTTCAAAGCCCCATTACCTTTCTTTATCAAGCATTTAGCAAGAGGGAGCGAAGCAAGCGTAAGTTAGCTGAGTTAGTCAATGAAGAGAGAAAAAGGGATCTTTTAAAAGAGCTTTTTCGAAAGTATGTTGATTATCACATTATCAACCTTGAAGATCATGAATTTGATGAATTCATTGATTACTGTAATGTTTCAGAGGAATTTCTAAAAAGCACTAGCCAATACGAATTCTTGATGTTCGTGAAATACAGTTATGGCGAATGGCTACAAATTCCTCATAAGGAAGATCGACTTCCAGATATCGATTTTGATAAATACTAGAATTGTTTTGATAAGGGCTCCTTTTTATTTTCAACCAAAACGGCAGTTGCCCCTGACATAACTTGATTTATTGAATCTACATGGTTTTGAAATTCTGCCATTAACGAAGCATCTAAAGGCTTTGCAGACGGAAATTTTTCCCTTAAGTGATTAACCTGTGATCCGTTTTTCCAAAAACGATAACAGACATGAGGCCCTGTTGCTAGTCCAGTTGCGCCCACTTTTCCTATTGTTTGTCCTTGCTTAACAAATTCCCCTTTTTTCACCAATCGTTTACTCATATGTAAATATTGAGTGGTATAGGTGCTGTTATGTCTTATTTTGACATAGTTTCCATTATTCTTGGTATACGTTGAGGCAATTACGGTCCCATCTCCAGTCGACAGAATTGGGGTTCCTTTGGGCGCTGCATAATCGGTCCCCTTATGTGCTTTCCATCTTTTTTGAACCGGATGAAATCTTCTTTTGGTATAACGCGAAGAGATCCGACCAAATTTCAGAGGAGATTTTAAAAATGCTTTTCTTAGACTATTTCCATTTTCATCGTAAAAGTCAACCTTTCCTTCATTTTCAAATCGATACGCAACGAGTTTCTCTCCGTTATGAAGAAACTCACATGCATGTATGTTTCCAATTCCCACAAATTCATCTTCTACATATCTTCTGTCGTAAAATACTTTAAAGTGATCTCCTTTTTGAAGTCGATAAAAGTCGATTGTCCAAGCATAGATATCTGCCATTTCCATAGCAAGAGCGGGGCTTAAGGAATTGTCGGTCATGGTTAAAAACAGACTAGATTCTATTGTGCCCTGAGCCAAATGTGATTCGATGTCTTGTTCCTTTTGAGCTGTATAGGTCTCAAATTTCTGTAAATCCATTACAACATAGTCTGTCTTAGTGGTTTCATATATGAGATATTCCGCTTTCTCTGTAGAATCATTTTTACATAAAACTGTATAGGGTTTATCAACTTGTATTCCATTTACATTAAAAATCCCATCGCATGATTTCACGGCCTTGTCTATTTCTGGCCAATCAACATGGTGACGATATAAAATGGTGGACAGCACTTCATTTCGTTTTATCTTATCCTCAACAACGATAAAACTGTCTTTAGGGAACTCATAGATCAATTCTGGCGCTTGAATCGATTCAACCACTTGCGCTTGCTCGTTGCTCTCGTCATTTTGACATGAAAACAGGCAG
This sequence comes from Bacteroidota bacterium, assembly GCA_039028335.1. Classification (GTDB taxonomy): domain Bacteria; phylum Bacteroidota; class Bacteroidia; order Flavobacteriales_D; family JABDKJ01; genus JABDKJ01. The sequence continues at coordinate 9,358 of JBCCIF010000041.1, read as the reverse complement.
AGAATTGGAAGCAAGAATAAGATGAAATTTTTCATGTTCGAATGAAGTAATTTATGATGCTCAATGAGAAATCGATAGAAATGAGTAATCAATGTATTAATGTTGAAAGCCTCTTTTTGTTTCATTTTCGATTAAAAGCACCTTGTGAATAAGTCAAGAAAGAAGAGCTTAAACTTGCGTGGCTTCGTGCGAATTTTGAAACAAATAATAATTATGAAATCTCTCTTACCCCTTTTTCTAATTCTGATAGGTCTGGCCAGTTGCGTACCAGGAAAACAGTACAATGAACTCGAAGTTGCTGCCGCTGACCTGAAACAAGAAAATGAAAGGCTAAACAAGATGAATGCCAATCAAGAACAGGACATGGTTGAGATGGAGGCGAAGATTGTAGACATGAATAAGCGCATCGATGCTTTAAAAGATGATACAACGCTTTATGGGAATAGCATGCGTAAATTATTGGGTCAATACGATAAGATAAATGACCTCAATGAAGAAATGATGGATAAACAAGCCATGCTGATGTCTTCAAATGCAAAAGAAAAGCAAACACTCTTAAGCACTTTAAATGAAACAGAAGAAGAGTTACAAGAAAAAGAAGATAAGCTAAATCAACTTGAAGAAGAATTAAACCAGAAGTCAGCCGCCCTTGCTGACAGAGAAATGCATGTAAGAGAATTGGAACAACTTATTTCTGCAAATGAAGAGTCGGCCAAAGAACTTAAGAATAAAGTCGCACAAGCACTGATGTCTTTTCAAGATAAAGGATTGTCTGTTGTACAAAAAAACGGTCGGGTTTATGTAAATCTTGATGCCAAGCTCTTATTCGATTCTGGAAGTGACAAGGTTGGAAGTAATGGCAAGCAAGCCTTAATGGACTTGGCGCAAGCAATTGAGAGTAACGATGACATTTCTATTATGGTAGAAGGACACACGGACAGCGATAAGATTGGATCGGGTATGCCATTCAAAGACAATTGGGACTTGAGCGTAATGCGTGCAACATCGGTAGTAAGAATTCTAACGGAGAACAACAATATTGAACCGGATTTATTGACAGCCGCAGGAAGAGGAGAGTTTATCCCTGTGGATGAAGAAGACAAAGCTAAAAACAGAAGAATTGAGATAATACTGATTCCTAAACTGGATGAGCTTTACGACTTCATAGGCACAGTCGAAGAGTAAAATAAAACATTTCCTTAGGGCCCTCGATCTGAAAACAGGTCGGGGGTTTTTTTGATTTCTATATTTAGGAATTTAAATTCGTTTCTATGAAATGCTTTTTATACGCATACATGATCTTTTCGTTTTTCATTGCTTGTAATCCTGGAACCAATGCTGAGACTGTTCTTGTTTTGGACGACCTAAAAAAAGGCCACTTCGCAGGAGTTTCAATTGGCGATTCAGCCATTCATGTATCTGGATTGTTGGAAGACAGTATTGTATTGGAAAATACGAATGAGATCCTCTTTTTGACTCAAGAAGTCGATCAACGATTTACCAAAAGAGAAATCAGAACCGCTATTGATCGTTCTCGGATTTATGAAATAAGCATTGATTTCTTTATGAAATCAGATAGTATGACTGAATCATTTTTCATGGAATGCAAAGAAATGCTCGATTTGCAATATGGGAAAAGCGATATGGATGAGGGATACGCAAATTGGCGGAGCGCATCCGTCAACAAGAAGGTTATTGAGATTGAACTATTTAATGAATCAATGAATTCTGATATGCCTTTAGTATCAATAAATTTTTACGAGGATTTTGACAAAAGCTTCTATGCCGAATAAAGTGCTTTTGACCATTCGTTCTCTTAGCACTTCCTTTCGTGAAGATGGAGAATGGAAAAAGGCCATTGAGGATATAAACCTTGAATTGAAGTCAAGGGAAACTCATGCAATTGTGGGTGAATCGGGGTCAGGAAAATCTGTGACGAGCCTTTCTGTCACGCGCCTTTTACCCAAAGGAAATTCAAAAATCGAAGAGGGGGAATTGATTTTCAATGAAATCAATCTAAGAGAAATTTCTGAAAAAGAAATGAGGAACCTAAGGGGTCAAAAGATCGCCATGATTTTTCAAGAACCTATGACCAGTTTGAATCCTGTGGAAAAATGTGGTAAACAAGTGGCTGAAATTTTACGATTGCATAAAGGAATTTCCAAATCAGAAGCTAAAGACAACGTTCTCTCATTGTTCACAAAAGTCAGGCTGCCAGACCCAGAACTCTTGTACAAAAAGTACCCTTTTGAATTATCCGGAGGGCAGAAACAACGCGTGATGATTGCGATGGCAATCGCCTGCGAACCCGATGTGCTCATTGCTGATGAACCTACAACTGCCTTAGACCCTTCAGTTAGCAGATCAATCCTCGAATTGATAAAAGATCTTCAAGCGGATAATGGCATGGCCGTATTATTTATCACGCATGACCTGGAATCTTTAAGGGGATTTGCAGATACTATTTCAGTGATGTATAAAGGTCAAATCATTGAGCAAGGCCCCTCGGACATTGTATTATCAAATCCAAGAGAAAAGTACACGAAAGCTTTATTGGCTTGCAGGCCACCTAAAAATAGCAAGCCCTTTCGCCTGCCTACCGTGGCCGAGATTATGAGCGATTCCTTTCATGAAAAGGAGAGTCCAAAAATGACTTATGATGAGCCTCTCTTAGAGGTAGAACACATAAAGTATTGGTATCCTGTAAAAAAGGGCTTCCCTCCCAAAACCATCAATCATATTAAAGCGGTTGACGGTGTAAGTTTTTCCTTGATGAAGGGAGAATCACTGGGGGTAGTTGGCGAGTCAGGATGTGGGAAGAGCACACTGGGACGTTTGCTAGCCGGCCTACTCATAGAACATGAAGGTGAGCTTTTTCTAAATGGAAAGAATAGAGCTTCCTTGAACAAAAAAGCTTGGAAGGAATACCGAAAACGCGTTCAAATCATCTTTCAGGATCCCTATTCCGCGCTTAACCCCAAAATTAAAATCGGAAATGCCATAGCAGAACCATTGATTGCACATCGTATTCTCGGAAGGCAAGAAGCAAAAAAGAACGTTTTGAAAATGCTAGAAAAAGTAGGTTTGAAGGCTGAGTTCTTCAATCGATATCCTCATGAATTTTCCGGTGGACAAAGGCAGCGAATTGGTATTGCGCGTTCATTAATATTAAATCCTGAAATTGTTATTTGTGATGAATCCGTATCAGCTTTGGACGTTTCAGTTCAAGCTCAAATACTCAATCTCCTAAACGACTTAAAAGATCAATTGGGCTTGACTTATTTCTTTATCTCACATGATATGGATGTGGTCAATTATTTTTGCGATAGAGTTATGCAAATGGAAAATGGTAAAATAAATTTTATTGAAAAAGGCGAAGGCATATTGGCTTAGTATCAATCTTCAATTGGACAAGGCATTTCAAAATTCTGTCTTATTGTGGATTTTGTTCTTTGCAGTATTAGCGGGCAATCTCTATTATAAGTTCTTTTTTCTTCAGGAGATGCATTTGAAAAATGACGATGCTTTTAGTGTCTTTTACGCACAGCAAAGCCTCTCCGAACTTTACACGCAATTAGCCAAAGAGGCCAATCCCCCACTTTACTTTACTTTTTTACATTTCTGGATTAAGCTCTTCGGAATTGGTCCAATAGCGGTCAAAAGCCTTTCTGCACTATTCAGTGTTGGTGCAGCGCTTACGATTTTTGCGATTTGCAAAAAACACATGGATCTCCTCGGAGCATTCACAGCTTCTTCTCTTTTTCTTTTTAGCAATGTTCATTTCGATTTTTCGCATGAAGTAAGGGCCTTTTCATTGGTGGTTTTTCTTTGTGCCCTATCCATCTATCTTTTTCTGAATGCAATAAAAGAGCCCAAAGTAAAGTGGTTAATCCTGCTTTGCATCGTCAATGCTTCACTTCCATATGCACATTATACGGCTGTATTGCTGCCATTGACAGAGTTCTTAATTGCCTTCTCAATTCTAATCTCAAATAGACATTCGTTCTTTCGGATCACTTTATCTTTTATTGGATCAGCTGTTCTTTTCATTCCACAATTGCTCAATTTCTCTGATACGATCCCGGATGATAATTTTTGGCTGAAAAAACCAAGCAAAAGCGACTTAGATTACGTTTTCGCAAGAATTACTGGACACGACCCTTCTCACGATCTAATAATTAATCTTTTACTCATTGCATTGGTACTTAGTACCATTCATTTCTTATATTCCATTTTCACCAAGGAATTTGATTACAAGAAACAGCTCCTCTTCATAGCCGTATTTTTTGTTCCTATTCTGCTTAACTATGCCATTGCTCAATACACGCCTGTTTTTCGGATGCGATACATGCTGTTTGCTGGCCTTGGAGTAATCTTGGGTCTTTCATATCTATTCACGCATATTAAACTTCCTGCTCTTCTAAAGATGTGTTTGGTTGTGTATCTCTTAGTTCCTTTCTACAAAGGTTTTCGTCCGGAGAATAGAAATTACTTCAGGTGGGACAAGGCAGCTAAGGCTGTTGATCAAAATTATAGTGCAAATCATGTTTTTTTAATTCACCCAGCTTGGCGCTTGAACGATTTCACTTATTATTTCGATCGGCAAAGCTTTCGAGATTATCGAAATATGCATGCCATAATGGAGCAGAAAGGTTTTAAAACTATTTATCAGGCTAATCAAATTGATTTGGAAGAAAACAGCTCGTTCACGCTTCTTAGACGAAATCTTCCGAATTCAGAATTTGCACAAAATCTCATTGACAGAATGAAAGAGATGAATTATTCTTTGGAAGAGTCTTACTATAGTGACGATGAGATTTTAATAGAAACGTGGAGGTCTGACTAGCGAGAAAAGACATTGTATTTCAGGATACAATATATTGCTCTAAAACCGTCCTTCCATCCAATTTTTTTGCCTTCTTCATATGTCCTTCCGTAATAAGAAATCCCCACTTCATAGATACGAATGCCTTTGACACGAGATAATTTGGCTGTTAATTCAGGTTCAAAGCCGAATCTTCTCTCTTTCAAATCCAAGGACTGAGCAATATTCGTATTGATAAGCTTATAACACGTTTCCATATCTGTTAAATTCAAATTGGTAAACATGTTCGACAAAAATGTTAGAAATTTATTTCCTATGGAATGCCAAAAAAACAAGATTCGATGTGGTTTACCTCCCATAAATCGAGAGCCATAAACAACATCTGCTTGCCCTAAAAGCACGGGCTTGAGTAGAATGTTGAACTCTTCAGGATCGTATTCCAAATCTGCATCTTGAACAACTAAAAAGTCACCGCTGGCCTCGGAAATAGCCCTGTGAATTGCCGCACCTTTCCCTTGGTTTTTTTCTTGTCTGAAATAATTTAAATCAAGGTCTTGATGCTCGTCTTTGAAATCAAAGAATACTTTTTCGGTTCGATCTGTTGAAGCATCATTTACAATAATGAGCTCTTTTTCAATTTTGTTAACCAGTTCTAAGTCTCTTAATTTTTCCAAAATAGAGCGGAGGGTTGCCTCTTCATTGTAGGCAGGAATAAGTATGGAAAGCTTCTTGACGGTCATTATCGATCTCCTTTCATTGCGGCATCATAATCGGGTTCGACAATATAGTCGGAATAATTTTCAGGATATTCCAATTTGAAAAAAATGTTCTTGTACGCGTCATATGTCATTCCATGCCAGTGCAATATGGCTTTTTTATATTGCATCATTTGAATGGTGTTTTGGACAAAGAAGAAGCCTATTAGGATAATTGTAGCTGTTCGAATTAAAAAGCTCTTTTTGAGTAGCCATTGATAGAAAAAACCAAAAAATATTGCCAATACAGCAATGGTTTCAATCAATGCCCTTTGCCCATAACTTCCACCATACCACCAACACCACCATGAACTAACAATGTACAGATTTAGAATTAAGAAAATGATCAATGGCAACCTGAGGTCTTTCATATTACGCGCCAGAAAGATTCCTGAAATTGCCAAAATTAAAATAGGCGCATAGGTTAAAAATCCTTTTCTGAAACTAAATAGTGTGTCAATAAACTTTGGTTCTAAAAAGAAAAAACCTTCATCGCTATAGCCATAAATAAACCATTTACCTGTCGAGTATTTCCAAAATAGAAATTGGAGAGAAACTAATAGACAACACAATACAATCGCAAAGGCAACTTTTAATTTCTTCTCTTTGAGGATATTAACCTTATTCTCTCTTCCTGCTTTTGTAAATAACCCATAGCAAATAGGAATCAAAGCTGCGACAACATTGGTGGGTCGAACTAAAATAATTAAGCCCATAACTAGCCCCATTACCGCGCTGTTTTTCAGGCTTTGATTTTTGTGCCATTCAATTGTCATATAGATTAAAAGGGTATAAAGAAAAAAGGAGTAGACATGTGACATGCCGGACTCAACAATTGTATAATAAAACAAATTGGTGCAAAGAAAAATTGAAATTAGAACCAGGCACACTACGCGATCGTTAAAAAATTGCGTTAGTATTTTACGCTGAAAAATTGCTGCCAATATCGCGTAGATCATGGCTGCGAGGAATACAAAAAATTGAAAAAACGCAGAGTATCCGAAAGATCCTAGAACTTCCAATTTATTGATTAGATAGGCAATCAAATAAAAGGGGGTAAGCATAATCGAAACGCCCATGGTCATTTTAGGAAAAAACTCCCCATCCTCTCCCTCACTGAGCCATATTTCACCATCAAACTTCTCAGGTAACTGACTCGCAAACTCAAAACTAAGGTCATTAAACATAAACGTAGCGGTCAAATACTCATAGTAAATAATCACATCATGTTGAATTATACTCTCGGTTCTCCAATTTCCAAAATACAAGCCATAAAGCAAATAGACCCCGAAAATCAAATAAATGATCTTTTTAGAATTCGAAAAAATCCCCCTGAACAATTGGAAAGCCTTATTTTTAAGCAAAATTTGCATTCGTGAGCAAAGTATTAAAAAATTGTTTGTTAGGAACAAGTCTAATGTTCTTTTTCCATCTGTCTGGTCAAGATCTTCCAGAGGGTTTTATACTTGAAGAATTTGTTTCAGGCCTATATCAGCCAACAGCCATGAAATTCACAGATGATGGTCGCTTATTCATTTGCGAAAAATCAGGTAAAGTTAAAATTGTAGAAAATGGCCAATTACTTGAACAAGATTTTGTCGAAGTTGAAACAGAAACACCTGGAGAAAGAGGGCTAAATGGAATAGCGTTCGATCCCGATTTTGCCGTTAATCAATATGTGTATTTATATCATACTTTACTTGACAGCAATTTAAATCAAATAATAAGGTTAAAAGATGCAGGGAATTTTGCTTTACCAAATAGCGAAGAACTCGTTTTCAAGTTTGATAAAATGTGGGCTGCTTGGCACAATGGAGGAGCAATGTTATTCGATGATCTTGGAAAGTTAATTGTTGCAATGGGTGATGGGACAGCATGGACTGAATCTCCCAACCTAAATTCGACTCTGGGTAAAATTTATCGGATAAATTCTGATGGCACCATTCCCAATGATAATCCTTTTTTAAGTCAATTAGAAGGAAAGCATAGAGGATTGTATAGCTATGGAGTGAGAAATCCTTTTTCACTCGCGAAAAGCAATATGAGCGGACGTATTTTTTTCAATGATGTAGGAGGGAATTCCTATGAAGAAATAAATGAACTAGAGGGAGGAAAAAACTATGGGTGGAATTTGATTGAAGGCCCTTTGCTAGGTCAAACTCCTCCAGATGATTATAAAGATCCAATCCATTTTTACGAACATGACGAAGGGTGTGCTATCGTAGGCGCATGTTTCTATGAGCCCGAAAATTCAAATTTTCCCTTAGATTATTACGGAAAGTATTTTTTTATGGATTATTGTGAGGGATGGATAAAATATCTCGATCCATTATCCTTAGAAGTAAACTATTTTGGAGAATTCCAGCAAAATCCAGTTGCAATAGAACATGATGCGAATGGAAATTTATATTTTCTGAATTTCGCTCTGGGCAAAATCTTTAAGCTTTCATACTTAGGACAAAGTCAACCTGTTTTCTTCGTTGAACCAGAAAGCACAGTTGCCGTGCCCGGAGAATCGATTGAATTCCTTGCCTCAGCCATTTCAAATTCTGAACTAAATTATACCTGGTATGTAAATTCAGAATATTTTAGTGAAGGAAGCAATTCAATTTCTATTCAGAATGTTCAAATCGAAAATGACGGTGATCTATTTTTCTGTGTGGCTGAAAATGAATTCGGTTCAGATACTTCAGCTGTTGCAATATTGAACGTTATTGAAGGAACAAGACCTACAATACAAATAAGTTCCAATATAAATAGCGCATACTCTGCGGGGGATACATTGAAGTTTAACTCTGTCATTCTCGACAATGAAGATGGAACAGTGCCTGTTCAAAATACAAAATGGTGGATAGATTTTCATCATGGCGCTCATACTCACCCAGCTGTTGATGAGGTTTCTGGCAGTTCAGATGGGGAGTACATCATTCCCAAATCAGGAGAAACTTCGACAGATGTTTGGTATCGAATAAACTTGGAGGCCTTCGATTCTGATGGCTTAATTACACAAAGTTATCTAGATATTTTTCCCTTGATTTCAACCATAAACATAAGTTCTGAACCTATAGATATATTCCTTTCAGCTGACGGTCAGACAATAGAAATTCCAACCGAAATTCAAAGTGTAGACGGTTTGAATAGAACTTTTCAAGCACCTGATTATATAGTTCAATCAGATCGCTTATATCGATTTGATAGTTGGGATGAAAACAGCAATGAACCTCTACTTACATTTAGCGCATCTGATACTTCTATTTTAGTTTCTTTTATCGAGGAGCATGAATATATTGAAGGATTAGCAGGGCCAAACCCTTCAGTTACATATTATTCCGGTGTCGGTTCCAATAAAGAAATCTATCGAGAATCATTCGTAAATGATATAAATGAAAACTGGACAGTGCACAGCCCATTTCGGTGGGAAGCTGAATTTCCAGTTGATAGTTTTAGTGTAAGATATAGAGGGTCAATATTAGCCCCCTATACTGGGCAATACCAGTTCATAATTTTACATGATAATTATGTGAAGTTTTGTTTGGAGGATTCACTTTGCATAGAAAATCAACATCCTGTTTTATCCATTGCAAATTCATCAATTTCGACTCAATTGCAAGCGGGAGAATATTACAATTTTGATTTGCTTTATGAGCATTATAAGGACTTTTCAAGGCTTGGATTTAAATGGGCATTTTCGTTCATCGAGAATCAAATAATTCCCGAAAAACAATTATTCCCGGAAAACTTTGAGACAACATCATTAATTAAAGAAAACGATTTGTTT
>JBCCIF010000040.1:0-27836 GCA_039028335.1 Bacteroidota bacterium | reverse complement strand
ATAAAAGAGGAAAGAAATTTGGCAACGTATCGAATTTAGGCCTCATAACAATTAAGTGGCCGTCTCTGGCATAATCGGTTAGCTCAGTAAGGGATTTGAATAAATCATTGCGGTTGTAGATGTCATGAATCTCTTTATTTTCAAAGTTTGTGAATAATGAGTCCCATTTCGATCGAGAACTGTATTCATACAAATTTGGGTGTCCTTTGGTCAAAACGTTTTTCAGAACAATGTAATCCTCATGTATTTGCGCTTTAGTCAGTTTCTTTTGACCGAAAAGCACTAAAGGTGAAAAGAGTATAAAGAGGAGTATTTTGAACTTCGAATGCATTAAACAAGTGTTAATGATAGGTGTACTCAAGGCGTTTCAATGGCTTTAACAAGTTGACGTGGCAATTTATTTGTTCTTAAAATCAGCTACAATTTTATTTAAGGATTCAATATCCTTTTTCTTATTAAAATGCTGATCTATATGCTCATCTCCCATGCGCTGAATTGCATATCCTGGTAATTTTTCTTGAAACATAAGAAATACAAAAGTGTCTACCATTCTTTCCTTTAGTCCATGAGAAAGATTGTATTTGCGGACTATTGAATACTCCATCCCCATATGAGCAATTTCATGAATTATAGTGTAAGCAGGATTTTTATATTTCATAAATCCACCTTCTTTATTCGTCAATAAAGTTATTATCCCCTCATCTGGGTCATAGCTTCCACCTGTTCCATACAATGTGAACACAACTTTGTATTTGTCAAACATCTTAAAATTCCAATCCCATTGATTTTTCGCTACATCTATCTCATCAACAAGGTCGTTGAGCAGGTCAATTTGATTCTTGACTTTTTGTTTTGCCTGCTCATAATTTCTTTGGTCAAAGACCTTCGTTTCGACAAGATCATAGATTGATGGAAAGTCGTCATTTCCAAAAGTCCCATTTTTAGATTTTATAATGAATGAGTCTATCAATGAGTCCGTTGGAAGATGAATGCTATATCCTTGTTTTTCAAAAAAAGCAATATCATTTATTGTTCTCCAAATTGAAGTTGCTTCTTGTTCTATAGTTGGTTGAACAATTTCAATTCGGGATGTACGTGTTTGTGATTTGCAATTTAAGCCAGTTATCGAAAAAACAACAAGTAATAATGTGGTTAATCTCATTTTATTCAAAATTAGTCTCAACGCTAAAGCTATGAAGTTTAGGAGCGGTTTGGCAAACATATCTTGCGCTCTACTGCCATTATCGACATGAGTCAATTCACCAATGATGACGACATTTCTCTATAAATCTTCCATTCTCCATTTTCCTTTTTGAGCAATACGAAAAATGAATCCTCTATTTTAATGGACAAACTATCATTATCGGTATAATAGATTGTACTTGTTCCCCAATCATAAGCCATACTATCATTCAGAATTTCAGTTTCATCGATATTTATGAAAAGGCTATCATAAGCAACAATCACCCCTCTTTCCATCTCGACACGAGCCAGCTTCTCAAAATCTTCCCCTCCGGGCAATACAATCTTTGAATTCTTCGCGTACAAATTATCCAAATCATCTAATCGCCCCTCCCGAATTGCTGATTGATATTCAATATGAAATGCTTCAATAGATTCGAGTTCAGAATCTAAATCTAATGCGACTTTTTCGTCTTCTTGAGTTAGGCTGCAACCGATGAATAGAAGTATTGATAGAATTGCAAACGTATTGTTAATCATTTTCATTCGTTTTATAAATGCGAAGGTTTCGGCTAAACCCAATGCTTATGCACAGGGACATTTGGCGTTTTGCTTTAGTTCGCTTCTTGTTTATTTTGTTTTCATCATTTCAATTCCGGTCCAATTTTCATTTATACCCTCTTTCATCAGTATGTTTAGGTTTTCGAGAAATTTGAGTGCTGTAATATCCTTAGGATTTTTCTGGCATATGTTTTCAAAAACAGCATGTGCTTCTTTGAATTTTTTGTCAAAATATAATGCAGTTCCTTTTCTGAATTCATCAAGTGTGGCCTTTTTCAAATCCTTAGAAGTCTCTTCTTCACCGTCAAAACATTCGTAAATTTTTATGGCATTCTCCTTTCCTTTCACCTGCACTTGGCCCAGATAGCGAAGATTAAAGTTATCTGGATGCTTCAAATCATTTACACAAGCCTCGCTTAATAAAACTGGAGTACCAAAATGCTTGGTCAGCCCCTCAACACGGGATGCGGCATTGACCGTATCAGAGATGGTAGCCGCATCCATTCTTTTCTCATCGCCAATAATACCCATAATCAAAGAGCCACTGTGAATTCCAATACCAATGCGGATAGGTGTTTTATTCTGCGAAAAACGGTCTTCATTAAAAGCCTGCAAATTTTGCTGCATTTCGATAGCCGCTTGCAAAGTGCCATCTGAACTTTCCGGAAAAATAGCCATTATTCCGTCTCCCAAATACTGATTAACAAAACCTTGGTATTTGCTAATTGTTGGGCCCATGCGCTGATGGAATGATTGAACAAAACGAAAATTTTCTTCCGGTGTCATTTTTTCGGATAGTGTGGTATACCCCCTAATATCCAAAAAAAGCACCGAAACCTGTTTTTCTATGTAGTCGCCCAAAGTTGCTTCAAGAATATTTTCTTTCCCTAGAAAATTCAGAAAGGTTGAGGGGACAAACTTCGAGGAAGCACTATTGATCTTTTGCAATTGCTCTGCTTTTTCTATTTCGCTGATCAGCAGTTGCTTTTCTGCCGCTGCTTTCTCATTCGCTTGCAATTGTCTTCTGTATGCCAGACCAATAGAATAGATAAATACTTGCAATAATGCCGCAGTCGCGAATGAATCAAAGTTTAAGTCAAGCACTTTAAGGAACCAGAGTACGCCAACAAGAACACCCAATGTGGCAACTAGTGCACCAAAGCCAAAGTATCGGGCCTTCTGATCTTTTTTGAAAAGAAGAATACATGCAAATACAATTCCCGCAAGATTACTCAATCCCTGAAGCATAAAGTAGATGCTATGAATAAAGGAAGAGGAATTGCTGAATAAACCGAGTAGCGTGTCTACCAGTAATATCCCAATCAATATGCGAAGTGCTTTATCGAACCTGGGAAAAGTTACTTGGGTACCAATAAAATCTCTACCAAACTGCCAAAAAGAGATCCATACGAAATTGGCGAAAATCGTCAAGATCAAGATGCCGAGCAACGGATTACTTGGAAAGAGATATTCAATAATAAAACTTTTCGGATGCATGTTCAAAACAGTAATGGACGTGCATAAAAGCCAAAGGCTGAACCAACCGTAGACGGATTCTCTAAGATAAACGAATAGTACAAAGTGGTAGAAAAAAGCCATCAGAAGTACGCCCAAGAAAATGCTGAAAGTCAGCTCGTAGTCTTCTAAGCCAAAGGAGGTAAAAAGGCCTTCAAGATTGCCTTGTTCCTCTGGTTGAATAAGCGCGAGTCCAAAATCTGGAGCTACATACAGTCCATTGTGCCTCGCTTCAATTTTAATAAGGAGATGTTTGGTTTCCCCTTTGTGTATAGAAAAGGGAACCCTGCTGATGGTATGATCTTCAGGAATAGACTTTTCGGAGGCAGGAACTTCAGCACCTGTTTTTTCAGTTTGGATTATGCGCGCTCCATCGTATTCAATTACATCTACCTTTCCATTGCCCCTTAAAAAACCATTTCCTCCCCAATTTTTGCCTTTAAAGATCAAGTGCCATTGATCAATGTCTACCTCACTATGTAAGGTGAGTTTTGCCCAATGCGCGCTTTGTGCATTCAATTCTCTTGCAGGGAAAAGGGGCTGAAAATCAAACTTATTTCCAATGGTATCCTCCAAGATCTCCTCGGCAGTAATTGCCTTTGTGCTGTCCTGCCAGGTCATTAAGAAGCCATCTAAAGGTTGTTCGGGAAAGGCGTCCGGAATAACATAGACACTTTGAGAAAAAGACGCTTTATTAAACGCAAACACTAAAACAATGACACTAATTATTTGGCAGGTAATTGTTCGGGTTAATTTGTAATTGGTCATATCAATGCGTTAGATTTTTGCGAAAATGAACGTTTAGTGCAAAAGTAGATTTAATGCAGCTTAGGTTTTATTATGTCTTTACGATTCACTACTTTTCTTCTATTTCTTTCATATTAAACATTCCTCCGGCCTTATCTATTTGTGTGTTACATTTATTTCTGTCCGCTTCATTTTTCTTGAATAAAGGCCTTGTAAACCTCATTTGTTGCTCTCCTAAATATTCACTGACATAAATACTGAGTCATTCAGCATTAGCACTTGAAGTGTTATATTTCTTCTAGAATTGAATTTCCCTTTGACTTGTCTCCTGTTGTCCATTCCCAAGTTTCATAAAGTCGAATTTTCCCGTTTTCCATAATTTCGGGTTTTGAGAAGCAAACTCCTGCCATTAACTCTCCTCTTAAATTAACTTGATGGTACCGCATTTCAATTATTCCATCTTGATCTACCAATCCAATTAGATGTCCTTCTTTAATTTGACCACCACTATATTTAGATGTTAGAATATTATCCTTTTGACTGTATTCAAAAATGGTATTTTCTGATGTTTCTCCATTTTCAGTATTTGAAACTGGTCTGAATTTCTTGTTATTATAATTCATCGTTTAATTCGATAGCAGATAAACTCTATAAATATCTACTCATTTTTTGAATACTATCCATTGTTCAGATGAGTGCTTCATGCGAATCTAGAAAATTTATCGCATCCTAAGTGATGGACAACACGTCTGTCAAAAGCCGGAAACATGCCTTTAATTATTTCCCAATACAGAAGTTCGCAAAGATATTGCCCAACAGGTCATCACTTGAAACCTCACCCGTGATCTCACCTAGATGAAAAAGGGCCCTGCGAATGTCAATGGCCACTAAATCGCTGCTGATGCCGCGCTCAAAACCTAGAAAAACCTCATTCAGAGACTCTTTGGTATCTTCAAGGGCCTTTAAATGCCGTAAATTGCTGACCAATAAGGCATCGTTGTTAACATCCCCGACCTGAGATTTGGCCAGCATCGCAGCCTTCAGATCTTCAATCCCCTGCTTTTCCTTGGCTGAAATAAATAAGACCTCTTCTCTATCGAATTCCATCTCGCCCACATCGGCTTTATTCGCCACCATTAGTGTTCTCCCGGGATCAAATTTTATTTTTTCCAAATCCGCGAGGACTTTATCTAAGCCCGTTTCTTGCTGATCAAAGACATAAATCAAGAGTGCTCCTTTGGCAATAGAGGCATAGGTCTTTTCAATTCCCATTCGCTCAACCTGATCTTGTGCTTCACGAATACCGGCAGTATCGAATAAGCGAAATTTTACTCCTCCAATGCTAAGAGTATCTTCAATGACATCTCGCGTAGTTCCTGGAATAGAAGAGACAATGGCCCGTTCTTCATTCAATAGGGCATTTAAGAGCGTTGACTTCCCAGCATTAGGTCGACCCGCAATAACGGAAAAGACGCCATTTTTGATCACATTTCCCTGCTGAAATGAATTGATCAAGCCCACTACCTTGCTGTCCAATGTTTTCAGCAATTGAAAAAAGTCTTCGCGATTGGCAAATTCAACATCCTCTCCAGAAAAATCGAGCTCCAATTCAATCAATGAGGCAAAGTCAATTAGTTGCTGCCGAAGCCCGCTGAGCTCTTTTTTGAATCCGCCCTTCATTTGATGCATGGCCATTGCATGCTGTTGTTTGGTCTCTGAATGAATCAAATCAGTGATGGCCTCGGTTTCACTCAGGTCCATCTTCCCATTCTTGAAGGCACGCATACTGAATTCACCCGGCTCGGCCATGCGCGCACCTTTGCCGAGAATGGCAGTGATCATTTCTCGCCTGATATACGAGCTTCCGTGACAAGTAATTTCGACCGTGTCTTCTCCTGTAAAGGACTGAGGCCCCTTAAATACGAAAAGCATGCATTCATCTAAGACCTTGTCATCAATTATAAAATCTCCAAAATAGGCCCGATGAGAAGATGCTCCGCTAATGTTCTTCGAAAAAAGCGCATCTGCAATAGAAAAGGCATTCTTTCCGCTGATGCGAATAAGAGATAAAGCCGAGACGGCCTCTCCAGAAGCCAAAGCTACAATCGTGTCCTCTGGATCGCGAAAAATCATGCTGCAAAGAAAAGAAATCAATCGATTTTTGAAATTGTTCAGAACGCATGCAACAAAAAAGAAAAATGGCTTTTGGAAGCATAGAAGAAATTCTATTTTCGCAGCGCAAAAGAGAACTCATGAGTGTTTTAGTAAATAAAGAATCTAAAATTATTGTACAGGGAATAACCGGTAGTGAAGGAACTTTTCACGCAGGTCAAATGATTGAATACGGAACAAATGTAGTTGGCGGTGTTACTCCAGGAAAGGGAGGACAAACACATCTAGATCGACCTGTTTTCAACACGGTAGCCGATGCGGTTAAAGAAACCGGAGCGGATGTTTCCATTCTCTTTGTGCCTCCCGCTTTTGCTGCAGATGCCATTATGGAAGCGGCAGATGCCGGCATAAAAGTGATTATTGCCATTACCGAAGGCATCCCCGTTGCGGATATGGTGAAAGTAAAGTCCTTTTTAGATGGAAGAGATTGCCGCCTCATTGGACCTAACTGTCCAGGAGTAATCACAGCAGACGAAGCCAAAGTTGGCATCATGCCCGGTTTCATCTTCAAAAAAGGCAATATTGGAATCGTCTCTAAGTCGGGAACCTTAACCTATGAAGCAGCAGATCAAATTGTCAAAGCCGGACTAGGCGTGACAACAGCAATCGGAATTGGTGGTGATCCCATTATCGGAACAACGACTTTAGATGCCGTTAAAATGTTCATGTCAGATTCCGAAACAGAAGGCATTGTTATGATTGGCGAAATTGGTGGAGACCTTGAGGCCAAGGCTGCAAAATGGATCCAACAAAATGGAACCAAGCCTGTTGTTGGTTTTATTGCCGGAGTAACGGCACCAAAAGGAAGAACCATGGGACATGCGGGTGCAATTGTATCAGGTGAAAATGAGTCGGCAGAAGCGAAAAAGCAAATCTTACGTGAATGCGGTGTTCTTGTTTCCGATTCTCCAGCAGAGATTGGTGAGACCATGTTGAAAGCTTTGAGCACTGTAAGCGCTTAATCGTAGGGAAACAAAAGCGCTACTCTCACTCCAATATAAAATACAGAAGAGGTTTTATAATTTGTAACCTGAGGAACATCCTCAAAGCCATCGTGCGCCATAGCATTGAGAAAGCTATTGGGAAAAGAGGAATCAAAAATGCCGTTGGAAAGGCTTTGTTTCGTGATGTCCGAAAAGCCCAATTGAAACTCTCCAGATATAGATAAACGCCCTCCTAAGTTATTCGGGAATTCCTTTCCAATTGCAGACCCAAAACCAAATGTCGCTCGTTTAAAATCAAACGTCAATTCATTCTCTGTGATAGGTGCATCGGCCTGTTCCAGTTCTATGATTTCTTTCGCATGCAATAGGTAATAGGCATTGAGCCCCATTTCAAAAAAGAAACCGTGTTCATTTTCAAAACCTATATATAAAGGAATTTCAGCCATTTTGATTCGGGTTGTAGAGAGGAAGGACTGATCAAAGTCATGCCAATACTCAGCATACAATTGTTGTTCTATCCCATTGTAATTTACCCCAACTCTATAACGCAGTACATCCCCTAAATAGACATGAGAGATACCGAAACTGGGAGCATAAGAAAAGCGGTATTGCAATCCTCTATGTGCATTGAGAATATTGGCATTGTAAATCCACGTATTGTTGATGGCCACACTGGGGCCAATTTTTCCTTGAGAAAGACCAAATCCTGAAAAACAAAGGAGAAATATGAAAACGAAGGTATAGCGCACTCCCCTAGCTTACGCTTAGCGCAATGCATAGTTTGTAGATTTCGATGGACGGCAATTAAAACTGGTAGTGAATCCCCGTCTTAATACCCAGTGTCGAAAAATTGGAACTGGCGTATGAATACTCTCCCTGATCAACAGCAATAGGACTGTCATCGACTATTCCCATATGGCTGGCCAAGATGAAAGCAGGAAAATCTTCTGAGTTGATCTCTTCTTCTGCAACCTGCTTCACTGCATCTGTTAATCCTATTGATCCATTAAGCGCAATATTCAATTTCAATTTTTCAGAAAGGGAAAATTCTTTACCAAAACTTCCTTCAATTGCAACGACAAGATTCTCGAATTGATCGTCAATTTCGTTGATCTCATTCAAGCTACTTTGCCCAACTATGCGAAAAGCTTCCTTGGCCGTATTCGTGAAATTAAATTGAGGCCCCGCCTGAAAAAACCATCCATTGGGTGTTTGTGCATGAAATAATATGGGAATGGAGGTGTAGGCAATTTCCAGATCCAATTCATACCTCTCAGTGACCACAGAAGGACCAACATTGTATTGGATATCTCCAGTTAAGTTTTGTTCAATATTCAAGACATTAATTGCAAATGCCAGTCCTGTTGTTTCACCAAACAAGAGCATTCCAGAGAGACCATACATTTCACCAAAACTGGCATCCGGATCGATTAGGTCTTCGGCATTCTTGATACTGCTATTCAGCAAGGAAGTATTGTAATAACCTCCGTTTATTCCTATGCGCAACTGCGCACTTAAGTCAGCAAGCAAAAAGAGTAGAACAAATAGAATTAGCGCTTTTTTCATGATGAGAAGATAAAAAAAGCCCGCGAATGCCGCGGGCTTGAATAAAACAAAATCTTCAACTTATTGATTTTTCAATTAGTTTGTTCCAGCTACGTAAAGAATTCCAATTTTGATTCCAATGTATGCCTGGTTCGAGCTTTCGTAGGCAAAATCTCCTTGCTGTGTTGTATGCGCAATACTGTTGTACAAACTTTGTTCATCCAAATCAAATGCTTGCGCTTCGGTATATTCAGTTGTGCTGTCTGTAAAACCATAGCTCAACTCTAATCCAGCCGACATTTGTAATTGATCGCTTAAATCAACCAATACGCCAAATCCAGCCATTGCAGAGAGATTAAAAGAGGTAAAATCAGGCGTAAAATCCTGATCCGTGTAATCTGTGAATAATCCGTTGTCCGCTGCGTCAAAAGATTCTTCTGCCTTTGAAAGGAACGAAAAGAGTGGTCCAACCTCGAAATAGGTTCCTCCCTCATTTTCCAATCGCAATGCAATAGGTACATTGGTTTGAAACAACTTTGTTTCAGCTTCATACATTTCTTCCAATATGACACCATCCGTTTGTTGAGCAATAGTTGTCAATGAAACTCCAGTAGAAATACCAACACTTTCGTTGAATACATAAATAAAGTTAGCACCATATGTAGGTGAGAATGTAGCCAGGGGGTCGACATTGTCTCCGGCATCTGATAAATTTCGGTTAATCAACCAAGTATTCAAATAGCCGCCATTTACTCCAACTTTAAATTGGCCGAAAAATTCGGTAGCGAAAAATGACAATGCAAATAGGAGTAATAATTTTCTCATGATTTATCGTTTAGATTATGTGTGACGGCCCAAATTTATTCATTTTGAGCTTTAATAAGAATATTTATTCATGTGAATTTTAGTTCTTTATATTTGCGCAAATTATAGCAAATGGGATTACTTCAGGACAAAGTTGTATTGATTACGGGTGCTTCGAGAGGCATTGGCAAGGGCATTGCGCAATTGTTTGCGAACGAGGGAGCCAAGGTGGCATTCACCTATCTTTCTTCAGAAGAAAGAGCACGCGCGCTAGAAGAAGAATTGAGTACTTCGGGTTCTCAAGTAAAAGGATTTAAATCTGATGCGGCTGATTTTGAATCGGCTCATCAATTGGTCGAGCAGGTGATTGCCGCATTTGGGACCATAGATGTCGTGGTCAACAATGCAGGTATTACGAGAGACGGTCTACTCATGCGAATGAGTGAAGAAAATTGGGACGATGTAATGAGAACCAACTTAAAATCGATCTTCAATCTTACCAAAGCAGTGCAACGCACCATGTTAAAAGCGAGATCAGGATCAATCATCAATTTGTCCAGTGTTGTTGGAGTAAAAGGAAATGCAGGACAGGCAAATTATGCGGCTTCTAAAGCAGGTATTATCGGTTTTACGAAATCAATTGCGCTTGAATTAGGGTCAAGAAATATTCGTTGCAATGCCATTGCTCCAGGTTTCATTGAAACCGAAATGACTGGAGCTCTCGATGAAAAGGTGGTTCAGGAATGGCGTGATGCAATTCCGCTTAAACGAGGTGGTACGCCCGAAGATGTAGCCAATTTGGCACTTTTCTTGGCCTCGGACATGAGCGCATATGTTACCGGGCAAGTGATCAATGTAGATGGTGGAATGTTAACCTAAGAAAGCTTGAATTTTATTACCGAATATCCTCTCTGGTTTATCCTGTTTTGTCTATTGGCCGGTGGGATCTATGCTTTTATTCTTTATAGAAAGGACGACAGCTTCGAAGACAAAGCTTCCCTGAAATGGCTACTAGGCGTATTTCGATTTTTAAGTGTTGCAGCAATCAGCTTTTTCCTCTTAGGTCCCTTATTGAAATCAGTGCAAAAGACGGTTGAGAAACCTATCTTAGTTTTTGCGCAAGATAACTCAGAGTCCATAACCTTAAATAGCGACTCTAGCGCTATTCGCAACGATTATTTGAATGATTTTGAATCGCTTTCAGCTTCCTTTGAAGAAGATTATCAAGTCTTGCGGTACACTTTTGGCGAATCGTTCAGCAAAGATGGAGCCATTGATTTCTCTGATAAGAAAACCGACATCTCATTCTTATTGGAAGAGGTCTACAATCGCTTTTCAAATCGGAATTTAGGGGCTGTCATTGTCAGCTCTGATGGAATTTATAATCAAGGAAAGAGTCCAATTTATCAATCGAAGAAAATCAATGTTCCTTTCTATACAATTGCTTTAGGTGATACAACGGTCAAGAGGGACCTCATACTCAAAGATGCAGCTCACAATCGATTGGCCTATTTAGGCAATTCTTTTCCCCTTGAAATTATCATACAAGCCAATGACCTAAAAGGGAGTCGCTCAACTCTGCGCATTTCGAATGAGGGAAAAAACGTTTTCCAACAAGAATTCAGTATTAATGCAAGAAATGATATTCAAACCATTGCTGTTGAGTTGGAAGCCACTAAAACGGGCAGACAGCGATTTGATTTAAGCTTAAGTCCTGTTGAAGGAGAATTCATAACTCAGAACAACTATAAATCAATTTATATTGATGTGCTCGATAGCCGCCAAAAAGTATTGCTCTTGGCCGATGTTCCGCACCCTGATTTGGCGGCAATGAAGGAAAGTATATTGAATAATAGCAATTACGAAATTGACCTTGATTATGCGAATGAATTCAAAGGTAAAGTTGAAGATTATCAGTTGCTTATCCTCCATCAATTACCCTCTTCTAAAAATCGCTTAGACAAGCTCTTTTCTGATGCAGAACTTGCAAAGATTCCTATGCTTTTTGTTCTTGGACAAAACAACGATTATAGGAATTTGGCCAATAGAGAATTGGGCTTTCGATTGGAGCGCTTTAACCAGAGCGCCAATGAGGTAAAAGCGGGGTTCAATAATAATTTTTCTCTTTTTAAACTAGAGGATAATGTCGAGCGAAAGCTTTCAAAATTTCCTCCATTGAGCGCTCCTTTCGGTGCTTTCAGTCTTGGAGGAAATGCTGAAAACTTATTCTTCCAAAAAATTGGTCAAGTCAATACTTCTGATCCGCTTTTTGTATTTACGGAAATAAACGAGCAGAAATACGGATTTATCGTTGGCGAAGGATTTTGGAAATGGAGAATGTTTGATTATTTGGAACATGGCGATCAGGAATTTTCAGACAATGTGCTTCAAAAGACTGTTCAATATTTGGCTGTGCGCAAAGACAAACGACTTTTCAAAGTATATGGCAATAGTGAGTTCA
This sequence comes from Bacteroidota bacterium, assembly GCA_039028335.1. Classification (GTDB taxonomy): domain Bacteria; phylum Bacteroidota; class Bacteroidia; order Flavobacteriales_D; family JABDKJ01; genus JABDKJ01. The sequence continues at coordinate 15,905 of JBCCIF010000040.1, read as the reverse complement.
AAGAGAATGAACCTATTTTGCTTGATGCGGAGCTCTATAACGAAAGCTATGAGGCCATTAATGATCCTGATGTAGAAATCAGTTTCAAAAATGAAGAGGGATTGAGTTTCGACTTCACCTTTTCCAAAACTGCCAATGGATACCGTCTCAATGCAGGAAATTTGCCATCCGGAGATTACAGTTATGTTGCATCCACCGAGGTCAATAACCAAGTGTTAAGCAGCACTGGAAGAATTTCGGTTTTGGAGGTTTTGGCTGAATTATCAAATACGACAGCCAACCATAGACTGCTGTATAATCTTGCTGAGAATAGCAATGGAAAAATGTACAGCCCAACTGACTTGGATGCATTAAAAAATGAAATTCTTGCTAAAGAAGAGATTACTTCGGTTTCTTATACACGTCAATCGCTCTCTGAATTGATCAATTTAAAATGGCCTTTCTTCATATTGTTACTTCTCTTGTCTGTTGAGTGGTTTTTGAGAAAAAGAAACGGAGCTTATTGATTTCGACTAAAAAGTCTTATAAACCAAAAAAGAGCTCATTGAGCTCTTTTTGGAAACCTGCAAGGAAAATTTTGAAACCATCGCAACCCTGGCATTGGTTGCTTTCTGTCAATAAGACGCTAACATTTTAAAAGGGTTGCCAGTCGGGTTTAAATATTTCTTAGCTAATCACGTAAGTATCTGAACGACAATTGATTATATTTAATATTAAAGGTGTAATTTTGTCTCAAATTTTGAAACAGGCATGAAAGAAGCACTAGAAAAAATCAACTCCATGTCCAAAAATACATTAGGAGAGCATATTGGACTTGAATTTACTCATATTGAAAATGGTTTGGTTAAGGGTAAAGTACCTGTTGACCATCGGACAGTGCAGCCCTATGGCGTGCTTCATGGAGGGATAAGCGCTGTACTCGCAGAAACGCTTGGAAGTGTTGGCTCACATATGTTGGTTCTTGATAAGGATCAAAAAGCATTCGGCATCGAAATAACTTCCCAACATTTAAGACCTGTTCGAGAAGGATTCATATATGGTGAAGCAAGAATTATCCATCAGGGAAAAACAATGCATACCTGGCAAATTGACATTTGCAATGATCAAGATAAACTTATTTCAATTTCAAAATTGATTGTAGCGATTCGCTAGCTTATTGCTTATTCATCTCTTCGTTTTCGACCTCCATCCCAAAAGTGCAGATATCTTTCAGCGCTTTGATGCAAACATCAATATCTTCTTTGGTGTTGTATCGGCTAAATGAAAAGCGAATGCTTGGACCGAGTCCATCTAGACCTACATTGGACAAAACATGCGAACCCTTTTTGCTTCCAGAGGAACAAGCGCTTCCTCCTGAACAGGCGATTCCTTCAATATCCAATCGAAAGAGAATTTGGCTATCAATATCACAAGAAGGAAATTTCACATTCAAAACAGTATAAAGGCTCTCTCCTTCAAAGTCTCCGTTGAATCGAATTTCGTCAATCTCCTCACGAAGTCTTTTAATCATATAGGTTTTGATCTCCTGAATTGATTTTTGATGTTCTTCTAATTCTTCATAGGCCAGATCAAAAGCCTTTGACAAGCCAACAATTCCATAGATGTTTTCCGTACCGCCTCGAATCCCTCTTTCCTGAGCTCCTCCTTCAATCATTGGACTTGTTTTGATTCCTGATCGTTTGAATAAAAACCCAACGCCTTTTGGACCATGAAATTTATGTGCCGCGCATGCAAGAAAATCAACGCCCAGTTCCTTAAGATCAAATCGGTAATGCCCCATGGTCTGAACCGTATCTGAATGAAAGTAGGCATTGTATTGCTTGCACATCTCTCCTACTTTTTTCAAGGGCAATAAATTTCCAACTTCATTATTCCCATGCATCAAAGAAACCAAGACATCTTCATTTGATTTCAGCAATTCTTCTAAATGATTCAAATCCACATGCCCATTCTTTTTCAAATTGACATAATGCACGTGAATGTTATCGCTTTTCACAAGGTGATCCACAGTGTGCAGTACAGCGTGATGTTCAATTTGAGTAGTAATGATATTCTTCACACCCAGATCTCTTACTGCGCATCGCAATGCTATGTTATCAGCTTCCGTTCCTCCGGAGGTAAAGATGATTTCAGAAGGATGGCAATTAAGGTGCTTCGCTATATTTCTTCTCGAAAGTTCAATAGCATTTCGCACTTGTCTTCCAAAGACATGGGTAGAAGATGGGTTGCCATAAAATTCTCTAAAATAAGGCAACATGGTATCTAACACCTCTGGTGCTATAGGAGTCGTTGCTGCATTATCTAAATATATCTTAGCCATAACTATACTGAAATGCCCGCAATATCGGCAATTTCTTGCATAATGTCACTAGCAAAAGCATCTGCTTTTTCTGTTGAGTTTCCCTCAGAATAAACTCGAATAATGGGTTCTGTATTCGACTTTCGAAGATGCACCCAGCCATCCTCAAAGTCAATTTTCACACCGTCTATAGTGCTGATCTCCTCTTTTTCATATTTAACAGCCATGGCAGCTAAAATATGATCGACATCAAGGTCAGGAGTCAGAGAAATCTTATTTTTTGACATATAATACTTCGGCAATTGATTCAGCCATTCAGAAGCTTTACATTTTTTGCTGGCCAATCCGCTTAGAAATAGCGCAATCCCCACCAATGCATCTCTGCCATAGTGCAACTCGGGATAGATGATCCCACCATTGCCTTCGCCTCCAATAACTGCATTGACCTCTTTCATTTTCTCTACCACATTGACCTCTCCCACTGCTGATGCATGATAAGTTTGACCTGCTGATCGAGTCACATCTCTCAAAGCGCGACTTGAAGAAAGATTAGATACAGTATTTCCAGGAGTTTTAGAGAGTAAATAATCTGTCACAGCGACTAAGGTATATTCCTCTCCGAAATACAGACCTTCTTCCGTTACAAAAGCCAAACGGTCAACATCCGGATCGACTACAATTCCTAAATCCGCATTGTTTTCTTTTACCGCGGACAAAAGTGCTGTAATATTTTGTGGCAGAGGTTCCGGATTATGCGAAAAATGTCCAGTGGGTTCGCAATTGAGCGGAATGACCTCACAGCCCAATCTTTCTAATAATGGAGGAATGGAAATTCCGCCTGTTGAATCTACAGCGTCCACAACAATTTTAAAGTTGGCAGATTTTACATCTTCTACTGCAACTGTGTCAAGTTTTAAAATTTGTTCGATATGCAATAAGATCCATCCATTGTTCTGAATGACCTTGCCCAAATCACCTGCATCCGCATAGGAAAAGTGCTCTTCTTGAGCTAAATGTATGATTTGTTCACCTTGCTTTGCAGAAATAAATTCCCCCTTGCTATTCAGCAATTTCAGTGCATTCCACTGAAAGGGGTTATGACTTGCCGTTAAAATTATTCCACCATGCGCCTCTTCTCCGACAACTGCAACTTCTACAGTTGGTGTTGTTGAGAGCCCTAAATCTATCACTTCACATCCCATAGCTACCAGCGTACTCGAAACTAAATTACTGATCATTTCTCCAGACACGCGCGCATCTCTTCCTATGACAATTTTCAAGTCTTTTTTCAGAAGCTCTTTCTTTAACATTTCTGCATAAGCCGAGGTATACAGTACAACATCTATGGGGCTCAAACTTTGCCCTTTTCTGCCTCCTATTGTTCCTCTAATTCCAGAAATTGATTTTATTAGCGTCATGATTCAAAAATTTGTTCAAAATTAAGGCTAATTCAAGTCTTCCCTATTTGATTTGGTATTTTTTATTGATAATGGAAGAAGTAATAATTCTTTGATATATTTGTCCGAGAGCTTTAATACTTTCACTGACCAAACCTATGAGCGACTCTTTTGAACGACCTACACCAACTGGCGGTTCGTCATTTAAATTGGCTATAAAAAATTTCCGTAGTTTAATTCATAGTAAACAATCTCGGTATTTTGATGTAAGTCAATTTGAAGAAATTGTTGATTACTTCCTCAACTCAGGAGAATTCAACTATGCGAATATCGCCATCGACATGGCTTTAGACCAGCACCCTCAAAACGGAGGAATTCTTTTACGTAAATCAGAAATCTGCTTTCATCAAAAAAAGTACAATGAAAGTCTGCAAATCTTGGATCATTTGCGCTCTCTTGAGCCTAATAATCCTGATGTATTTATAACATTAGGTGCGGTCTGGAGTAATATAGGAAACGCTGAAAAAGCTATTCATTTTCTTGAATTAGCTCTTTCTTTAAGCAATCCAATTGACAGCGACCATATCTTAGAGGCTTTAGGCTATGAATTTTGGGCATTAGAGGATTTCGATAAGAGCCTGTTCTATTTTAAAAAATCGCTTCGATTAGCACCGGAAAATTCATCACTTTTAGAGCGTGTATATGAAATTTTCGCTTCAGATTTAGCCTTTACAGATGGGATTGCCTTCTTTACTGAATTATCTGACAAGTCACCGTATAATCAGCAGATTTGGTTTTACATAGCTTCTTTGAACTACAGCCACCAAGAATTTGCTAAAGCGAAGTTCGCTTCTGAATTGGTCATTGCTATTGATAATTCATATGCCGATGCTTATCGACTTTTAGCGAATTGCTTCTACGATCTTAAAAAGTACAATAAAGCGATTGAGAACTATAAAATCTTCATGAACAGGACACGTGTCAGTTCACAGGTTTTAACGAAAATTGGTGAATGCTATGAAATGAAAGGGCACTATAAATATGCTGAGTTTTATTTCAAAAAAGCCATAGAATTGAATCCTAAATTTGCAGATGCTTACTTGGGTTTTGGTCTTGTTTGTAATAATCAAAGTCGGCACAGCGAAGCCCTTCAGCACATTAAAAAAGCCATTCAGCTTAATCCAAAACAGAATGAATATTGGCATTTCTTGGCACTATGTCATGGAAAATCTTCGGAATTTGAAAATGCAGTGAGCTCTTTTGAACGAAGCATAGAACTCGATCCCAAACAAAAAATAACCTGGATAGATTTTATTGATTTTCTAAGAGAACAAGGTGAGTGGAGTCAAGGGATTATGCTTATTGAACGTGCATTGAAAATTTTTGCTAATGACGAAGAGCTGTTAATAAGAAAAATGACCTTCCTATTGGAACTAGGAATGAAAAACCGAGCTTTGAGCATCCTAGAAAAGAGAATTTTAAGAAGAAATATGAATTATGACAAGCTATTTTCATATTGCCCATCTTTTCAGGATATATTTGAAGTAAAAGAATTGCTTAAGTTATACTCTTAATTATTTGAATGAATTTTAAGTTAGGTAACGTCCCGAACAGAGCGAGAAAACCGAGACAAAGAGGCCTTACCATGGTCATGGACAAAGGTCTGAGCACAAGACAAGCAGAAGACTTTATTGAAGCGTCAGGTGAACTAACGGATTTGGTCAAATTGGGTTTTGGCACAAGTTATGTGACCAAAAAGCTCAAAACAAAGATCAAACTCTATCAAGAGGCAGATATGAAGGTTTACTTGGGAGGCACTTTATTTGAGGCTTTTCTGGTAAGGAATAAGGTTGATGAGTACAAGAAGCTTTTGAATGATCTAGGCTTGACTACGGTTGAAATTTCGGATGGTTCGATAACTATTCCGCATGGAAAGAAGTGCAAACTCATAAGAGATTTCGCAAAAGATTTCACAGTACTCTCCGAGGTAGGTTCCAAAGAAGCGGGAATCTTTATCAGTCCAGCCAAGTGGATTAATATGATGAGCAAAGAAATCGCTGCAGGTTCGTGGAAAGTGATTGCAGAAGCGAGAGAAAGCGGTACAGTTGGTATTTACAGACCAAATGGGACTGCTCATACGGTGCTGATCAATAAGATTTTGGCCAAAGTCAAAAAAGATGATATTCTTTGGGAAGCACCACAAAAAGCCCAACAAGTCTATTTCATAAAGTTACTTGGAGCCAATGTCAATCTAGGAAATATTGCCCCTCATGAGTTGATTCCTTTAGAATGTCTAAGACTTGGGTTAAGAGGAGATACATTTTTTCAATTTCTGAAAGACGGAAAAGACACGGTAATTAATTTATGAAGTCCATAACTGTAGAAGAGTTAAAGGAAATGCGCGATAATAATGTCGAGCATCAATTGATAGATGTGAGAGAGGCGCATGAATTAGAAATTTGCGAAATCGGAGGCATGCATATTCCTATGGGTGAAATCATGTCTCGATTAGACGAATTAAGAAAAGACGTTCCCGTTATTTTACATTGTCGAAGTGGAGCACGATCGATGGCTGTAGGAGAAGCTTTGCAAAAAACAGGTTCTTATGAGCACCTTGTAAATTTAAAGGGTGGAATTTTAGCTTGGGCTGAAGAAATAGACGATTCCCTCGAACAATACTGATTTTCTTTGAGATCCACTCGTGAAAATATCTTGCTATTTCTTAAGGGATTAGCCATGGGTGGTGCTGATGTCGTTCCTGGAGTTTCTGGCGGCACAATTGCCTTAATAACAGGTATTTACGAAGAGTTAATTCAAACGATAAATCAAGTAAATTTCAGTACGATAAGGTTACTTTTCAAAGGGGAATTTAACTCTTTTTGGAAAGCTCTGAACGGGAATTTTCTCTTGGTGTTGATCGCTGGCATTGTTATCAGTTTTGTGAGTCTAGCAAAGGTAATGACCTTTCTTCTCGAAAACCATCCCCTCTTGTTATGGTCTTTCTTTTTTGGTTTAATTCTAGCTTCTGCTTGGCTCATTGGAAAAGAACTCAAACCTTTCAAACTGAACTATGCATTGGCCATTATTGCAGGTGCTTTTGTTTCCTATTGGATAACCACCATTAGTCCGAGTTCTTCTTCCGATAACCTGATTTATCTTTTCTTCAGTGGAATGCTCGCATTTTGCGCGATGATTTTACCGGGAATCTCGGGAAGCTTTATTCTTCTTCTTCTCGGGGCATACAGCACGGTGATTGGCGCGGTAGGCAACCTTACAAGCAATTTTAAAGAAAGTGTGATCATTGTTGGCTCAGCCGTTCTTGGAGGTATTACAGGGCTCCTTATATTTTCCCGGCTTTTAAAATGGCTCTTTGAGAAATACAGGAGAATGACTATCGCCCTCATGACTGGCTTTCTTCTGGGCTCGCTCAACAAAATTTGGCCCTGGCAGAAAATCACCAATCACATGGTCAAACATGAAGGAACACCTGACGAAGAATTGGTTATCATCAATTTTAAAAATGTCCTTCCCTCTTCCTACGAGAAGTTTGAATTGATAGATGGCAAATTAGTCTATTTGAGCGCTGATCCTCAGCTAGGGCTAGCAATTGCCTTGTGTTTGGCCGGATTTTTGACTATCTTTTTATTAGAAAGGCTTGGGAGAAAATTTTCTTAGGGAAAAAGCTGTTTAAAACTATATAGTCCAACCACATAAGAAAAGCCCTAGCCTCTTATCTTGTCGAAAAGATCAATATGGTAGATGAATTTCGCATAATGAGCTCTAAACGGAAAGTCGGGAATGTCTTCGATTATGTTCAAAAGATGAAAGAAGAAAACCCAGACTGTGTGATCCATATTGGCTGCGACTCACAAAATTTCGGTGATAAAACAACATATGTCACCGCGATCGTCTTTCGTTTTCCTGGTCACGGAGCACATGTGATCTATAGAAAAGAAAAGCTTCCAAAAATCGAAGTGATGTGGACGAAACTATGGGGTGAGTTAGAGAGATCCCTCAATTTGGCAACTGCTATTACAGAAAATACCGGAATTGAAATTAAACAAATTGACCTCGATTTTAATAGCAATCCAGAGTTCGCTAGTCACAAGCTTTTGAATGCAGCACAAGGATATTTGAGTTCTTTGGGGTTCATTAGCCGCGCAAAACCCAACTTACTTATTGCTGCATGGGCAGCTGATGTTTTGTGCAATTAATCTTCTAAATTATCGAGGTTTATTTGATCGGTGTAGTACTCGAGATTCTTCTTATCAACGGTTTCTATCCAGTGAATGATATTTAATCCAACCTTCTTCCATATTTCAACATAGAAGTCGTCAATGCTGTAAAGTTCTACATTGAAACTGCCGTGTTTTCGCTTTGCCAGTGCAATACCCTTAGTTTCTACTATACCAAAGCGGTCAAGAAGTCGTTTTTGGCGGAATTCGCTAGCAGTCATTCTATCTGAGGAAAAGTCTATAAATTAAAACGATCATGCAGAATAAAAACATGAATATGGATAAGCGATTCACGCCATGCATCATTTTCAGATTGACGTTTTCTTTTTGCGGATCATCGCTATTTTTTTTTGAAAAAAAAGTAGCTGGATTCAAGTAGTATATAATTCTCTTAAAAAAGGTCATGGCGAAATCTTCTGTCAAATATCTTAAAAAATAAAGCGAAACAAAGCTATTTTTGTTCTCAATAATGGCAATTAAATTTAATCTACAGTCCGAATTTAAGCCTACTGGTGACCAGCCAGAGGCAATTGATGAATTGGTAAAAGGACTGAAAGGAGGTGATGAATTTCAAGTTCTTCTGGGTGTAACTGGTTCTGGAAAGACCTTTACAATGGCCAATGTCATTCAAGAAGTTCAAAGACCAACATTAATTTTATCGCACAATAAGACCTTGGCAGCTCAGCTTTACGGAGAGTTTAAAAATTTCTTTCCCGAAAACCGTGTCGAGTATTTTGTTTCCTATTATGATTATTACCAACCAGAAGCATTCTTACCAACTACGAACACCTATATTGAAAAGGATTTATCAATTAATGAAGAAATTCAAAAGCTAAGACTAAGCACAACCTCTGCCCTTCTTTCAGGTAGAAGAGATGTCATAGTTGTCTCCTCCGTCTCTTGTATATACGGAATCGGGAACCCGAGTGAATTTTACAAAAACGTAATTCAACTCAAAAAGGGCCAATTGATTTCGAGGAATAAGGTCCTTCACTTATTGGTGTCTTCTCTATACTCACGAAATGACATTGACTTTCAACGAGGCAATTTCAGAGTGAAAGGAGATACATTAGATGTTTTTCTGGCTTATGCGGATGAAGGTATACGCATTAGCTTTTTCGGTGATGAAATTGAAGAGATAGAGACCTTCATACCGGAAACGGGCAAAGTCATAACAGACTTGGAAGAGATTAAAATTTATCCAGCAAATTTATTCGTAACGAGCAAGGACACCCAACAATATGCCATTCGAGAAATTCAGGATGATTTGGTCAAACAAGTCGATTATTTTAAAGAAGTAGGCAAGCATCTCGAGGCCAAAAGATTGGATGAGAGGGTAAATTACGACCTTGAAATGATCAGAGAACTAGGCTATTGCTCAGGAATCGAGAATTACTCTCGCTATTTCGACAAAAGAGACGTAGGTGAACGCCCATTCTGTATTATCGATTATTTTCCTAATGATTTTCTATTCATAATGGATGAGAGCCATGTCACCAATTCTCAAATATCAGCTATGTACGGGGGAGATCGATCGCGAAAGGTAAACTTGGTGGAATACGGTTTTCGCCTACCTGCGGCCCTTGACAACAGACCATTGAAATACGAAGAGTTCGAAACCCTTATCAAACAAACAATATTTGTCAGTGCAACTCCTGGAGATTTCGAACTACAAAAGTCAGAAGGAGTTTTTGTAGAGCAGATCATTCGCCCAACTGGGCTCTTGGACCCTGTGATTGAAGTTCGCCCCAGTGAGAATCAAATTGATGATTTACTGGATGAAATAAACAAAAGGGTGAATAAAGAAGAACGCGTATTGGTCACCACCCTGACCAAGCGAATGGCGGAAGAACTCCATAAATATGTTGAGCGTTTAGGGATCAGAAGTGCTTACATTCATTCAGACGTTGATACCCTTGAACGTATTGAAATCCTAAGGAATCTCAGGTTAGGTATTTTTGATGTTTTGGTTGGTGTAAATTTATTGAGAGAGGGCTTAGATTTACCTGAAGTTTCTTTAGTGGCTATCTTAGATGCGGATAAAGAAGGATTTTTACGATCACAGCGATCATTGGTACAGACGGTAGGAAGAGCAGCTAGAAATGTGAATGGAATGGTCATCATGTATGCTGATACGATGACCGACAGTATGCGAAACACAATAGATGACACCAATCGCAGAAGAGCAAAACAGCATGCCTATAATGAAAAACACGGCATAATTCCGCAGCAAATTGTAAAATCGAAAGAAGCTATAATTGGGCAAACGCGTGTTGCAGATGGTGAATACAAGGAGCCTGTGAGCAATAGTGAATTAACGGAGTTAGGGTTAGCGGCCGATCCAGTTGTACAATATATGTCCAAGGATGCCTTGGAAAAGAACATTAGCGATGTCAAAAGACGAATGGAAAAAGCTGCTAAAGAATTGGACTTTATGGAAGCTGCACGTTTGCGAGATGAGATGTTCGCTTTGAAGGAAATTTTGAAAGAGAAATAATATTAGGAACCTGTTTTAAATTTGATTGAACGATTGGAAGTGAATACTGTTCAATTAATAAGTTGAAGTACTATGAATAAGAAAATATCTATTCTTTGTTTGACATTATTTAGTTGTTCTCTGGCATTTACGCAAGTTAATCACGGAGGTGAGCCTCATATGTGGAGTACCATCCAAAAAAAGGATCTCGGTATTTGTGGAAAAACATTTATGGCGCTGGAAACAGAAAAGCTTCTCTCGGAAGATGCTCATACCGATCAGGACAAGAGTCAGCCATATCGTTTTGGAATAGAACACGATGTGGAATGGAGTTCTTCAAGCGAGGGTATATTTAAATATCTCGAAAACGGTGATCGAATCTGGTACTTGCCGATTAAGTGCATCGATGCGTTCGCAATCAGTGTGACCTTCAGTGAATTTAAATTAATGCCCGGTGCCCAATTATTTATTTGGGATCAGAAGAAAGAAGGCTATTTGGGATCATTCACTCATGAAAACAATAAAGAATGGGGATCGTTTGCAACTCAACTCATCCACAGTGACCGAATAGTTGTAGAGGTTTATGAGCCCAAAAAAACCATAGGAAAGAACATCTATACCATTGGAACAGTCGTTCAAGCCTATAGAAGTATCTTACCTAAGTTCCAAAGTGTTCAGTCCGAAACTCAAAGAGGCCCTTTTGGAAATAGCGGTCCATGTAATATCAATGTTAATTGCCCGGAAGGATTAGATTGGCAAGATGAAAAAACGTCTGTTGCTCTGATTACCAGTGGTGGTTTTGCTGCATGCTCAGGCGCTTTGATCAATAATGCTGCTCAAGATGCTACACCCTATTTTCTTACAGCAGATCATTGCCTAGGAGGGCAAAACAATTGGGTTTTCTATTTCAATCATGAAACAGAAGAGTGCATCGGCAATACAGGACCAACAAACATGTCCATTTCAGGTTCTTCACTTCTTGCTAATGCAAGTGGATCTGATTTTGCTTTGTTAGAATTGTCTGAGGCCATTCCGGATGACTTTAATGCTTGCTTCGCAGGTTGGGACAATTCTGACATTGAAAATGTAAGTGCTGCAGTTGGCATTCATCATCCAGCTGGAGATCTAAAGAAAATTTGTTTTGAAGATGATGCACCTTACCACAACTTTGCAGCAGGTGCACAGGTTTGGTACATAGACGAATGGGAATTAGGTGTAACTGAAGGTGGATCTTCAGGAAGCCCTTTGTTTGATCAAAACCATAGAATCATTGGTCAACTTTATGGAGGAGCCGCGGCATGTTCTGGATCCGTAAATAATGGACAATTTGACTATTATGGAAGGCTAGGAGTTTCTTGGGATGGCACCAGTAGCTCAAATAGGTTGAGAGATTGGCTTGATCCTGGGAATTCAGGGATTACTGTCATGGACACTTATTGCCCGAATGCAATTACCTATGAAACAGATGGTCAGATTCAAACACTTTTAAATATTCCAAATGAAGTTTGCGACAACTCGCCATTGAACCCTGCTTTTAACCTTAAGAATAATGGGACAAACCCTTTGACCAGTGCAAGTATCTCGTATTCTTACAATTCTTCAATGAACGGCACGATAAACTGGTCTGGCAACCTCGCTGAAGATGAGGTAGAAGCTATAGGATTGCCACAGTTCACTCCAGTTCCCGGTGTTAATACTATTGAAGTAGCTCTCACTTCTATTAACGGTGGGGCTACTGATCAAAACAGTTTAAACGATGCCATTTACAAGGAAGTGGATTTCAGTCTTGGTTTCATTTCGATGACAGTAGAAATCCTTACCGATGATTATGGATATGAAACGTATTGGGAAATAAGAAATGAGTCTGGAACTGTTGTTCTCAGCGGAGGAAACGAAGCGGTGGGTATAGATGGAGGTGGTCAGCAAACGGCTGGAGCTGGTGATCCTGGGGCATACGAAAACAATACACTTTATTCCGAGACGTATCAAATTCCTTCAGATGCATGTTATTCATTTGAAATAGTTGATGACTATGCCGATGGAATATGCTGTGGATTTGGAGAAGGAAGTTATTCTGTTGTAGACGGAACGGGCACTATTCTTATAGAGGGAGGTTCTTTCGGAGCTACAGATTTGACCAGTGTAGGGATGAATGTAGAGACGCTTGGATTAGCTTCTCTAAACGATCTTCAAATATCAGTATTCCCTAACCCGGCACAGTCTATTTTGAATATCAATTCAGAAAAGAATTTGGTTAATGCAAGAGTGCAACTTTTCAATATGGTTGGCCAAGAAGTGAGAAGCATCTCTAATATAAATGGTAATCGAGTTGAAATGAATGTTGAAGGAGTTGAATCCGGAATTTACACGCTTCAAATAAACAGCCAAGACGGAGCAATTTCCGAACGAATTATTGTTCAATAGCAGCTGCATTTAATCGCACAGAACCTCTTCAAGCAATTCACTTAGGATCAGACGAGCTTTAGTAGGAGAACAATTGTGGTCATTAAGTATCGTGCAAAAAACAATGTTTTCTCCGGCATCATTTTGCACAATTCCTGTATAGGATCTTACATTGCGCATATACCCGCTTTTTCCCCTCAAAGCACCTTCATAACAGGTTCCTGCTCCTAATCTTCTGAACGAACCTGTTTTTCCTGCGATGGACAGTCCCAATTCTGTGAATTTAGTATCTGCATCTTCTAAATTCATACAGAGAAAGTCACACATTAATTTACACGTGATAAGATTGTCTCGGGACAAGCCACTTCCGTCAGTCGCTCGATATTCTGTGCTCTTCAGCCCTTTGTCATTTAAAAATGACCTAAGCACCTTAATGCCATTCTCAGTGGAACCCTGACCCAGTTGAGTCCCCAATAACTTGAGCAGCGTTTCAGCAAAAAAATTGTCCGACTTTGAATTGGTATATGCAGCGATATTCTTCAGCTCAGTTGATTTGTGCGTAAAAATTACTTCATTCACCTTTACCTTTCTTGATGCATATTGAAACACGCCATTCCATTCAATTTGGTTGGATTTCATCTGATTACCTAAAGTCTCCAATAAGAATTTTGGAGGATCTGGAATGGAGCCTTTCACCTTGAATCTCGATTTTCCAAGAGGAATTCTTCCCTCCATGAAAATATGATCGGACCACGGTGATGAGTAAAAATAGGCCTGATCATTCGAGATATTTGCTGTTTTTACTTCATTATCTATTTGATAATCCAATTTTGGAAATACCTCCGTTAAAATACTCTTACTCCCCTCTTGTTTTCCTGATTTAAAAAAAGCCATGAATCTGTTCCCATGAATATTCAATGCATGAGATCCAGCTCCATAATAATTACCAATATCGCCCCATGTCCATCCAGAAGGAAGGGGGTTCTTCTCAAAAAATGACAAATCAGCAATGATATTTCCTTCGATCTTTTTGATATTCTTTTCCTTTAGCGCGAGAGTGACTCCTTCGAAGAATACTTTTGGAAATTCCGGTTCGTGGCTCACTAAATTAAATCCCAAGCTAGGATCTCCGCCTCCAATAACGATCAGATCTCCTTTCAAGACACCTTCTTCAATGACACCTTTGTAAGCAATTTGCGTTTTGAATTGATAGTTTGCGCCTAAAACCTGAACAGCAGCAGAGGTGGTCAATAGTTTTAATATTGAGGCGGGCGCCATATATTCTTGCTCTTTGTATTTTGCAAGTACTTCATCGCGATCTACGTTGTAAGCGAAAAACGCGAGCTTTCCTCCTTTTAATTCTGTTCTTTTAGCATATTCCTCAAAATTCAACGATTGTCCATATGAGTTTATGAACAGAAGAGAAATCAAAATCAAAATCAAATTCTTCATATTTCAAAAATAGCTTTCTATTTTCAAAGCGATATTCAGGGCAAATATGTGTGGTATTGCGGGTATAGTTTTTTCGGAAAAACAGGATCATTCAGAAATTGACTTTTCTGCCTCCCTTAATTTATTGAACCACCGAGGCCCTGACGCTTCAGGTATCTATAAAGATCAAAAAGTATGCCTTGGTCATCAGCGATTATCTATTATTGATCTCAATGAGAACGCAAATCAACCTTTTAGAGACGAGGATTTCGTTCTTATTTTCAATGGAGAGATCTACAATTACAAATCATTGAGACAGCCGATGATTGACAAGGGACTCAAATTCAAAACTGAAAGCGATACAGAAGTTTTATTTGAATTGCTAAAAGAACAAGGAGAATCTGCGCTCGAGAGTTTACAAGGTTGTTTCTCCTTTGCTTTTTATTCTATTCATGAAAAGAAACTTTTGCTTACTCGTGATCCTTTTGGAATAAACCCGCTTTATTACGCTCAAACCGAGAAAGGTTTTTTGTTCGCTTCTGAAATGCGAACGCTATTCAGTTTAGAACCAAAATTTGAACTGGATCACAATGCAATTCGGAATTATTTTGACCTGAGCTATATTCCATCCCCACTCAGTATAAGCCAAAATGCAAAAAAGCTTGAGCCTGGTCACTATTTGATAGTGTCGGAGGACAAAATAGCATTGAAATCTTTTCATTCAATCAATCGAAAAGTAGATAGACAGATCTCTTATGTGGATGCAAGTCAAAAGCTCAGGAACATTTTGGACGCTGCCGTTGCTAAAAGATTGGTCTCAGATGTCCCCTTGGGAACTTTTTTGAGCGGAGGAATTGACTCAAGCATCATATCGGCAATTGCTTCAAAACATGTAACTGGACTTTCGACTTTTTCTATTGGTTTTGAAAATGCTTCTTTTTATGATGAAACAGAATATGCGGAAGAAGTTGCGGAAAGAATTGGATCCCATCATAAAACCATTCGACTTGCAGACAGTGACCTAATTGAAAGCGCCAAGGAAATCCTGAGACATATAGATGAACCTTTTGCAGATTCTTCAGCCATTGCAGTTAATCTTCTTTGTAAAGAAGTCAGTAAACATATCACAGTCGCGCTTTCTGGTGATGGGGCTGATGAAATATTTTCAGGATACAATAAGCACAAAGCGGAAAATATGTTCATCAATAAAGCTCCTCTTACTAGATGGATAAAATTGATACCAAGGCTCGGGAACAGCTCACGTGATGGTCGGTTTTCAAATCTATTTCGCCAATTGAACAAACTCAAAGAAGGGGCAAATTTGGCAATAGAAGAGCGCTATGAAAAGTGGCTCTATCAATTGAACTTTTCAAATGAGATATTGCTGGATAACACGCCTTCTTCAAATGAATTCATTGAAGACCTTTATATAAAGGACATGAATGATATTCTTTATTGGGATACTAAGACCATTCTAAGTAATGACATGCTCTACAAAGTTGACATGTGTTCAATGAAAAATAGTCTAGAAGTTCGCACCCCTTTCTTGGACAAAGAAGTGGTGAACTTTGCATTTTCACTTCCCGTGGACTACAAATTAAAAGGTTCAAAGACGAAGCGTATTTTGAGAGACACATTTAAAACAGAATTGCCATACAATGTTT
>JBCCIF010000039.1:0-29422 GCA_039028335.1 Bacteroidota bacterium | reverse complement strand
TGCGTTTCTTTCAGAGAAAAGCTCTGCACACTTTTCCAAGACTTGTTCGAAATCGCTGTCTATCTTGAGCAAATAATTGCTTTGGCGCATAGATTTCTTTAGGCTCTTAGAAATCTTGATATCTGCCGGACGCATGACACATCTGACTTCTGGACAAAACCACAATTTTAAACTATCGTTTTCAGGCCATGGGAAGATCCCTTCTTTATAGACTCTGAGCAAGAGTTCTGGGTCATAGTTCCCTCCTACTGCGACAAGTCCAGAATAGTAATCTGTTTCAATTTTTTCTATGTAATCCTTCTCCTCGATTTGGTTTGTGTTTAAGGCTTTCAGTACTTTTGGTGAGTGAAGCTAAAGTTACAGGATTTAAGAGAAATTTCAAATTTCCCTTTAGGTGGTGAGAATTCACATCGAAAATTATCTCCTAAAATGCGTGAATCGGCAGCAGATATCAGAAGGCAAAAGACTGATTTCAAGCAATCTGCGGTTATGCTCTTGATATATGAAAAACAAGGAGAATTATTCTTGCCTTTGATACAGCGAAACACCTATAATGGTGCCCATAGTGGACAGATTTCCTTTCCAGGGGGTCAATTCGAAGATCAAGATAGTTCATTTGCGCATACTGCGATAAGAGAATGTCACGAGGAAATTGGGGTTCTATGTCCTGAAGAGTCAATTATAAAAGAGCTTAGTGAAATTTATATACCTCCCAGTAATTTTATGGTAAAACCATTTTTAGCTCTTCTAGCCCATCTGCCTGTATTTCAAAAAGAACCTTCGGAAGTTGAACATATTATAGAGTATCCCATTCAACATCTTTTGTCAGAAGATAGTATTAAGGAGACTAAAGTCTACATCAGCACATACGATGTGCACATAAAAGTGCCAGCATTTGTTTTTAAAGACTATATCATTTGGGGAGCAACTGCAATTATTCTATCTGAATTGAAAGACTTAATAAAGAACATTACAGAGTCATAGATCTGAACTTTAAACGGATTCAATAACTTCTGTACTAACTCCGGTAAAGGAGTAGCCTCCATCATGAAAGAGATTCTGCATAGTGACATATTTGGTTAAATCACTAAACAGTGCTATGCAATAATCAGCGCAGGCGTCTGCACTAGCGTTTCCTAAAGGACTCATTTTATCAGCATATGAAATGAATTGATCAAAGCCTTTCACTCCGCTGCCCGCTGTCGTCATGGTAGGTGATTGAGAAATCGTATTCACTCGAACATTGGCTTTTTTACCATAGTGGTATCCAAAGCTACGGGCAATAGATTCCAAGAGCGCTTTGGCATCGGCCATATCGTTGTAGTCCGGAAAAACACGCTGTGCTGCAATATAAGTTAAAGCCAAAACTGAGCCCCAATCGTTAAGAGCATCTTTTTCATATGCACATTGAAGAACTCTATGAAATGACATGCCGCTTACATCTAATGTCTTATGATAGAAATCATGGCTCAGTGCTGTGTAATGTTTGTTTTTTCTGACATTCGGTGACATTCCAATAGAATGCAGTACAAAATCTATTTTACCACCAAAGTGTTCAATAGACTGATCAAAAAGTGCATTTAAATCATCATTACTCGTAGCATCTGCTGCTATTACCGGAGCATTAATCTTTTCTGCCAATTCATTGATGGCTCCCATTCTTAATGCAATAGGTGCGTTAGTGAGCACGATTTGAGCGCCTTCTTCATTTGCTCGCTCCGCTACTTTCCAAGCAATGGACATATCGTTAAGAGCTCCGAAAATGATTCCTTTCTTTCCCTTTAATAATGACATAAGTGATTTCTTTCGTCAAATGTAAAACTAAAGCTGATATTTCAAACCAATATCTGTCAGACCAATTTTTAACTTCAATTTTAACAGGAATTCTGTGCCAATTCAAGTGAGCGACAAACGCCAAAAAAAAAGATATATTTTTCTGTTTATCGAAAATATTAGTTTATTTGTGGTTATAAATGGCCAATACGGCTATCAAAAGACTTCGTATTAAACACTGACACCACCCATTCTAAAAGAATGGCAACCATAATTTTTTAATAACCATTAATTGATAACCTAAAATTTTAAACAATGCTTAAATTTAGACTCATCCTGCTTGTGTCTTTATTTGCTGGTTTTTTCCTAAACGATGCGAAGGCGAATTGTGAGAATGACATCACTCCCCCTATCGTATGGTTAGATCAGCCATTAGAGATCACACTACACTGCACCGACACCTGGCCTGAGGCGCCAAATGTCCAGTATACGGACAACTGCCCAGATCCAGTATCTGTAACCTACTCTGTTAACCCAAATGCAAAAAACCATTGCGGCTACACAACAAAAATCCATACGTGGACAATTATTGATGCCGCAGGAAACTCAACTTCTATTTCACAGACGATTACAATGTGTGATATAGAAGCTCCTGAATTCGACAATTGTCCAGAAGACATTACTGTTGAATGTCATCCTGGAGCACCAGCTCCGGCATTGGTAACAGCTTATGATGATTGTGAAGGAGTTATTGACCCTGTATTTAGTGAAGAAATTATCCCTGGGGATTGTCCTGGCAATTATCAAGTTGTAAGAACTTGGACAGCAACAGATTCTCACGATAATTCAGCTACTTGCACACAAGTTATTACTGTTCAAGATACGGAAGCTCCTTATCCTTATTACTATTTCGATGAGAACATTGTTACTGATTGTAACTACATCCCAGAGCCTTACTATGGTTTCGAGGATTACTGTGATCCAGATCCTACAGTAAACATTACTGAAAAATTCGTTCCAGGTTGTGGAGTAAATAGCTATCAGTTAGTAAGAATCTACGATGTAACTGACAATTGCGGAAATTATGCGCAATACGAACAAACAATTACTGTAGAAGATGACGATGCACCTTATATTGATGTTCCAGACTGGGGAGACGAGTACCAATACTTGGATGGATATTTAGGACATGATTATAATTGCTCATTTACAGCTTTAGGTGACCCAACCTTGGTTTACACAGGCGTGACATTCATTGATGGATGCGATAACCTTCCTGAGTCAACTGAATTGTATGCATATGACAATTGTGGTGGATCATATAACTTAGGCTATCCAGAAGAAACCATTACTTATGTTAGCGATAATCCAATGCTTTGTGGAACAATCTACGATGATGAATGTGGATACATTGTGTTGAGATCATGGGGAACTTCTGATGATTGCGGAAATAGCGCAGCATACACGCAAGTTCTTTTCATTGTTGACAACGAAGAACCTACATTAAGCGCTTATCCGCCAGATTTAACAGTGAGTTTTGAAGATCTTGCATTGTTGCCTGCTCCTCCATTATTGGAAGCATATGACGATTGCTCGGGAGAAACATTTGTAGATTTCTCTACATGGGAAGATAATAGCGATTTGCCTTGTTATAAGCACATCTACAATCAATGGTGGACATATGACGACTGCGGAAACTACGAGTCTCACACACAAGTAATAACGGCAACTGACGAAGAAGCTCCAACAATTACAACTGCTTTAGCCTTGAATATCAATGCAACTTGCGATGACATTCCTGAGCCAGTTGAAATACAAGGATATGATAATCATACCGATGTAACCTCTTCTCTTTCTGAGACTTATATCAATGGAAATCCTGATTACGATTGTAATTACACACTTGTCAGAGTTTATATTCTTTCTGATGAATGTGGAAATACGAGCAACGTGACGCAATTGATCCATGTTACAGATGACGAAGCACCTGTATTTACTGTTCTTCCAGAGAATGACACTTCTTACGTTACATGTTACGATCTGAACTATGGTTATTTACCAGGTTTGTATTATGAAGTAGAAGACAATTGCGATGATTATCCTTATGTGAGTTACTATGATAATAGTGATGGAGATTGTGTAATCGAAAGAACATATATAGCCTATGACAATTGTGATAACAGCACCTTCTTCACGCACTGGTTTGTGGTAGAAGATGATGAAGCTCCACAATGGGCAAGCGAAACTTCTTATTCTACAGTAGAATGCGATCAACTGGAAGAAGCTGATGAATTGGCTATGTATTCCTTAATTACCAATTACAATGATGAGTGTTCAGTTGAATTCTCATTGACTGAAAAAATCCTTCCTGGATCGTATGAATGTCCAAACACGTATACGCTATTGAGAATTTGGACGGCTTATGATCAATGTGGAAATTCTTCAACACATACACAATCTATTTATGTAGTTGATACCACAGCTCCAATCTTCAAGAAAGAAGGAATAGAATTTGGAATGGGTAGCTATACCGGTTTTTATGGTGATGATCCTGAATACTATGATTACATCACAGGATACCATGATTGTAATTATGCCTACTACGATTACTATAACGGATATTATTCTAGTTGCGATGAATACTACAATTCACTTCACGTAAGTTACGATGTATCTTATTTTGAATGTGATGAAGACCTTCCAGAACCAAGAGTCTTGGATGGTTGGGACAATTGTAGCGGAGACGAAGATGTTGATTATGAGGAAAGTGTGTTCTATTTAGATGAATGCGAGACTTTAATCAAAAGATCTTGGAGAACTGAAGACGACTGCTATAACATTCGATACTATTTCGAATACTTCCATGTATCAGATTACACAAGCCCTTCTATCGTTCTTGATCCTTACGATCCAGCTGTAGAATGCTTAACAGATCCAAACGAAATCGAATGGGGATCATTCGAATATGTTTATCCGAAAAACACTTCAGTTGAGTGCTATGTATATTTCGGTGTAATGAATGTTGGAGATGCTCAAGTGAATTCTTACTTGAATGTAGATAATTTAGTAATCAGTGGTCAGTCAACATTTGTTGAAGAGGACTTTGACGATAATTCTGACTTCCAAGAAGGTTCTTGCTCAAGCTGCGATTACTTAGGTACAGCTTATGAAGACAATTCGCACTTTACGGAAGGAGATGGTTCTGCATTCCTTTCTACATCAGGTGGCGAATTACAGGCTACTCTTGAGACATGGATGGATCTTTCTGCTGGATACTTGGATGATCTTAGCGGATCAAATGCATGGAATGGAACAGCATATAGAACATATGTTGGATTGAATCCAGGTGACGTTTTATCATTCGATTACGATTTTAATACAGATGAAGGAAACTTCAATGATTTCGCTTTTGTAATCGTTTGTGATGCTAATGGAGTAATCATTGCCAATACTTTAGGTTATGATGATGAATTAGCTGGTTGTCATTTAGCTGACATTGATGCATCTTGCGACAATGTTCCTGCACCATGGAATCCAACAGGTGTAGACAATTGTGACGAAGATCTTGAGTCTTATTTAGACGAAGACATGTATACTTCTGCTTATGACGTAATCAATGAAATTGGATATGCATTGGCTGAAGAGAAATTTGGAATCACTTCTTACAATGATGATCTATGTGCGAATGAGTACTTAATAAGAAGATCATATCAATTAGTAGATGATTGCTACAACCACTCATCAGCGATTGCTCATTATGTATTCGTAACAGACGATGAAGCTCCAGAATTTGAAGATTTCCCAGAAGACATGGTATTGGATTGTGGTGAAGATTTACCAAGCACTGTAATTTCTCCATTGGCTTATGACAATTGTCAAGAGGCTCCTGTTCCATTGTTGTTCAACCAAGAAACATATCCGAACGTTACCTACCAAGGATATGATGCAACTAAAGTTGAGAGAACTTGGATAGCTGCTGATAACTGCGGAAATGTAACTACACAAACGCAAACAATATACTTAGTAGAAGACTGCATTACTGACGAAACTGAAATGTGTGAATATGCAGATGAAAACGGTATCGCTACTGTTTATGATGCTCCAGAAGCACCAACGGTTCAAGTAACTGCAAATGATCTATATGTAATGTGGACACCTCCGGCTGAAGCTACAATTGCTCAGTTGAGATTGTATTCTGATTTAGGCACTGTGTCAGAAATCATAACAGACATGAATAACTGGCCATTCTATCAGACTTCAACAATGTACCTCGTACCAGGCGTAGATTATTACTTACAAGTGAGATATGCAACTGTTCAAGATCCTTGTTATGTTGCTTCTGCTTGGAGTGAATACACGCATTTCGTGATCAATTCATCTGGTATGGTTCAGTTCGAAGGAGACACGAAAAATCTTGCTGGAGACAATACATTGGATATATATCCAAATCCTAGTAACGGTGAGTTTACTTTACAGACTTCCTTAGAGGACTTCTCGATTGAAGTATTCGATCTTTCTGGTAAGCGAGTATTTGAGATGATGAATCCAAATAACGATATCATTAGATTGGATCTTACAAACCTTGAAAGAGGTATGTATATTTTGAGAGCAACAAATGCTCAATCTAATTTGACTGAGAGAATTATCATTAAGTAATTCAATTCAAATAAATTTCAACCCCGGCTGCTTGCAGTCGGGGTTTTTTGTTTTAAATAATTCCTCTATTAGCTTTGCCAAGGAAAATGAGCAAGGAAGAATTTTTAAAATATCAAGGCCAAACCACCAGCAGTCCAGTAGGTCTAGAAATTGAAAAGGCAGAAGGACTTTTTGTGTGGGATAAGATGGGTAAAAGGTATTTCGACCTGATTTCGGGCTTGGCCGTCAACAATATCGGTCACCGTCATCCCCGTGTTCTCGAAGCAATTCGCCATCAACTAGACCGTTATTTGCATGTAATGCCGTATGGGGAGTTTGTTCAAGCACCCCAATATAACTTAGCGAAAAAATTAGCTGGCCTACTTCCAGAAAATCTCGATTGCAGTTACTTTGTTAACTCTGGAACTGAAGCCAATGAAGCTGCGCTCAAACTGGCCAAGCGCTATACGGGAAGAAATGAAATTTTTGCCTTTCGCAAATCTTATCATGGAAGCAGTCATGGTTCTTTGAGTATAAGCGGAAATGAAAAGAAGAAATACGCTTTCAGACCGCTATTACCGGCAATCCGATTTCTTGATTTCAATGAAGTTGAACAACTCAATGAAATAACGGATAAAACGGCTTGTGTAATGGTTGAGCCTGTTCAAGGTGACGCTGGTGTTCGCATTCCTTCCAAGGAGTTTATGAAGGCATTACGCTCAAAATGCAATGAAACAGGGGCATTGCTTATTTTTGATGAAATACAAACTGGCTTTGGGCGAACGGGTTCCCTTTTTGCCTTTGAACAATTTGAAGTAAGTCCTGATATATTGACCATTGCAAAAGCTTTAGGAGGTGGAATGCCAATCGGGGCTTTTGTGAGTTCAAAAGAAATAATGTCAAGTCTACAAGAAAGACCAATGCTCGGGCACATTACCACATTTGGCGGACATCCCGTAAATTGTGCCGCTGCTTTGGCCAATATTGAAACAATTGAGCGAGAAAACCTGATTGTTGATGTACATAAAAAAGGGCTTTTATTTAAAGAACTCTTGAATCATCCCTCGATCATTGAAGTTCGACAGATTGGTTTAATGCTGGCTGTTGAATTTCCTTCTTTTGAATGGGTAGAGAATATTTTTTATAAAAATCTGGATAAGGGGCTTATTAGTTTTTGGTTTATTTCGTGTAATAATAGCTTCAGACTGGCTCCTCCCCTTACCATAACAGAGGAACAAATCAGAGAAGTCTGCGTTCTCATAAATGAAAGTATCGAAGAATGTACTTCAGAAATAAACGGATAAAATGAGATTTTACATTTTAATTTTTGCCCTTATTGTAGCCTTTGCTTCAGAGGCAAAGGATCCGAAAGTCGCAGGCATTCGGAATACATTTTATGCCTTGACATTAGACAGTGAAAATACAGCAGAAAAACTCGAGGAATTGCGTCAAATCAAGGAGCGTAATGGATTGATGACAGCTTATGAAGCTGCCATGGAGGCCTTAATGGCGAAAGTGGCTTGGAACCCACTCTCTAAGATTGGTCATGTAAAAAAATCACAAGAAATATTTGACAAAGCCATTGAAATGGACCCCAGAAATGTCGAGATCCGATTTCTTCGATTTTCAGTAGAATGGCATATTCCTCGCTGGCTAGGATACAGCAAAAATTTGCAAAGCGATAAAGACTTTATCATGAATCGCTATACAGAATTTGATACGTCTTGTTTGTCGCAAGACATGCTTAATTTCATCAATCGCTTCTTGAATGATTCTGGATGGTTCAGCAAAAGCGAACTTGCGCTGGTTTATGAAGCAACTAAAAAATAGTTATCGTTTAAAATTAATTTGAAATCCTAAAGTTCCCATTGTTGCGGTTAAACCGTCAGATCGATCATATTGGGTAACTCTCAAATCCAAAGATTTGATCAAGGCCACTTTATCTTTCGAATATTTGAATCTACCAAGACCGTACAAAGGTGCATAGGAAATTCCCAATCCATATTTATGACTTTCAAAAGTGGATAAATCAAAGTCAGAGGTATAAAACTCTTCAATACCTGTATGCACTTGAAAGGGTGCAAAATAGTCTGCCGCACCTTGATCATGATAGCGATAAAAGGGATAAATACGGAAGGTCTGTGATATCTTTATGGGAACGGTTATCTCTGCTGTATTCCCTGTTAAGCCCCAAGAATCAGCATAGTATCTGAAAAAAGTCCTCAGGATAAACGTTTCATTGATATGATAATTTACGCGCAAACCAAAAGGATATTTTTGACGATTATCTGGAAGCATTTCAATAGTAGCATCCGTAGCTCCTTGAAAATAAACTCTATGGAAAGGTGTAGAAAGTAATCCGCTTTGCACGATATAATCAGCCGCAATACTCGCACTCAACTTTCGAGAAATATTTGCATTAAAGACGATTGAACTATTGATAGAATGCCTTATATCAGTATCCAAGAACTCATTCTGCCCATTTCGAAATTCAATGGGGTAAATTAATTTCCAATCATCGTAAAAGTACTTTGCGGTGAATTGTACACCGCGATTATTGTCTTCAGAATTTAGACCCAAAGAAATTCCTCCAGAATAAGAGAAGACATCCCACTCAAAGGATGATCCTAATAGAAATCCATATTCCCATTGTGCATTTTTAATCGTGTATTTTGCATTCACATAAGTTCTTTCGTCTCTTGCAGATGCCCCAGATATGTGGCCTGGATCGTTATAAGGATTGTCTATGTTATCAGATGAAGCCGATGAATAGAAATCAACCCCTCCATCTAAATTCAATGTTCTAGAACTATCAATAGGAATATTAACAGTGATAGACGGAGCAAAATTTTCAAGCTCCTCAGTTCCACGGCCACCTGTTACAGGAGAATGGATTCCATCTTGCTGATAGTAATTCATTAGGAAATTCACTTCTATATCTTCCAAAGATATTTTACTCGTATCCTGCGCACTTAAAGATCCTATGAGGATTAAGGAGATTATGATAGAAAATCTCAGTTGCATCCGCAACCTCCTCCACCTTTTCCTCCATTTGCCCCAGATGCCCCTTCGCGATAGCTTTGAAAATTTGCCTCGAAAGCTTCTAATTTCCCATCTGCCAAGACCATATCTTTATCGTTCAAATACATCTTTTGATATTCCTTAATGCTCACACATGACTGACCCAAAAAGCAGATAAGAAATAAAAGAATTAAGGAATGTTTGCTTTCTACTTTAACCATATTCTTTTCTCTAAGTTATTTGAAGTAAATATATTCTTCTGATCATCTATAATTATACATTCAACTTGATCCAGATGATTCACCAATTTCATTCCTTCACTTTTTCCCAAAATAAATATCGAGGTAGCAAGAGCATCTGCAAATTCAGCATCTGGACATAAGATACTCACACTACTCAAATTCTCAACCGGCATGCCGGTTTTCGGATTGATTATATGGCTGTAACGCTTCCCATTAATCTCGACAAATTTTTCATAGTTACCTGAAGTTACTATTGCCAAATCGGAAACGTTGAGCCAAGAAATGACTTCATCCTTATTCTTTGGATCAGTTATGCCAATGGTCCAAGGTTGATTGTCTTTGTCCTTTCCCCAGTTGATTAAATCTCCACCTGCATTCACTACTCCATTTTTGATTCTCAAGTCTTTCATAATCAACATGGCTCTATTTGCTGCATATCCCTTTCCTATCGCACCAAAACCCATTTTCATTCCCTTATCCTTTAAGAAAACAGTTCCATTTTTCTTATCAATTATAATATTCTTATAACCAATTTTAGAAACAGAGGAAAGCAATTCTTCTTGGGAGGGCAACTCCTCAGTTTTGTATTCATCAAAGCGCCAAATTTCATCCAAAGAGGCAAAGGTAATGTCGAAGTAGCCATTGGTTAATTCGGAGATTTTTAAACTGCGTTCTATTAAAGCAATCAGCTCTTGATCAACCTGTACTGCTTGAATTCCTGCATTATTATTGACATCAGAAGTCTGAGAATGCGGATCCCAGCTCGAAATGAGTTTTTCTATTCGAATGACTTCATCGGATGCAGCATTCACTCCTTCAATCGCCTGTTCCTCTGACTCGCAAACTGCAGTAAACGAGAAAGAAACTCCCATTAGTACAGTATCCTTTGTGAAGCTGTGCAATGTATTAGCTCCAAGGCAGAAGGAACTAAAGAAGAATACGAGTGTAAGAATGCGCAGCAATAAATTAAGGTATAAGGGTTTTAATGTTCGCTATATATTCAGACGGAGTTTCATAAGGGTGTCCCATTTGACCAAGAACTTCACCTTTCTCGTTAAGTAAAAACACAGCTGGAAATTTTCCCTTTTTATTGTATTTCTCGGCCAATGCATCATTGTGCTGTTGCTGGTCTTTTGATAGCTTATTGGCTTTACGCATAGGGAAATCAGCTTTTAAAAGAACGAGATGTTCTTTTGCAAATACCGAAAACTCATCAGATTCGAATAAAGTCTTTTCCAATCGAATGCAATTTGAACACCAATCGGATCCCGAAAAACTCAATAGGATTATTTTTTCATTTGCTGCCGCTTCCTTCTTGGCGTCATCAAAATTTGTTTTCCAATTTTCTTCTGCAATTCCAAAAGAAAATGACAAGAGGACAATAATCAATAAACTTCTCATACTTAATCTATTACTATTCGTTCTTCAACATTTGTGCCATGACATAAATTACACTGTCCATTCATAATTGGATCTTGCATAAAGCTAATATCCCCATTTTCAGCACGCACCGCTACAAATAACCCATCTCCAAATTCAATTGGCTCAGTTGTGTAAAAATTTCCGAACTGATCAATTTCAATTATATGAAAGGGCTCACTCGCGCTGCTAGAGGCGTAAAGCTCCACATCTGCATTTTGAGTATTTCCAAAGGCAGAGCCTGCAAGGCTATATATACCTTCTACTGCTTGACCCTCTGAATAATGACAGGTCATGCAATTCAATCCCTTATTGTGGCTCTCACTTTTATTGTGCCCAGAAATTTCAGGCCCCACATCGGGTCTAGAAAACTTCTCACAAGCCACCACAAATAAGAAAACCAATGCTAAGGCAAGTGTTTTTTTCATTTTTACAAATACTTAATATCCACCTTTTCAAGAGCTGAATTTCATCTTAATGATAGAAAATGTTTGCCAAAACTATCTGAACACATCATTTTTTTATTCACGGATTATTCAATTCCTTTTTCCCCTTTCCTCACCTTTTTTAGGTCCAACAAATTCATAGCATTGGAATTGAGGCCAGAAATGTCCTTTCGAATAAAGCGAATTACTTGATCGTAAAACAAAGGAATTACTGGAGCTTCATCGCAAAGTATACTATCCATTTGAGTGTAAAGATCTTCTCGTGCGGCAAGGTCATTTGAGATCATTGCCTTTTCGTAAAGTTGATCAAAGTCATCATTGCTAAAATGGGTGTAATTTGACCCGTTTGGGGCAAAATTTGGGCTATAATATAATCCTAAAAAGTTTTCCGCATCTGCATAATCCGCAATCCAAGACTTTCTAAAAAAAAGTTTTTCTCCTTGAGCAACTGCACGCCTTTGATTGGATGTAGGCATTACTTCGATGACCACATTTACTCCCAATTTTTTCAATTCACTTTGTGCATATTCACACAAATCGACATAGGCCTCAGTAGTTGCTAAATTGAGTTCTGGAAATCCTTTGCCATTCGAATAGCCCGCTTCTGACATAAGGTTGCGGGCTTTGTTGAGATCATATTCATACTTGAATGCCTCTTGGTTTTTAGTGACTATACTCGGAGGAACAAATCCCAAATCCGCTGATCGAGCTGTGTTGTTTTTAATAAACAAAACCATATTAGACCGATTAATGGCCAAATTAAATGCTTGACGCACTCTTTTATCGAGAAGTGGACTTTCCTTCAATGAATCTATATAGAAGCCCAGATAGTCCGTTTTTAGATAGTCTTGTTTCTGCAAGTAAATATCCTTTTGATGAACGGTTTTGAGCGCTCCTTGTTTTGTAAGCAACTCATCTTTATAACTGGGATGAAGAGAAGAAATCATGTCGTAATTGCCTTTCAGAAAATCTAAGTACATAACACTCTTGTCACGGATGAATTCCACTTTTATGGCATCCAAATACGGAAGAGCATTTCCCTTTTCATCCTTCTGAAAAAAATCTTCATTTTTCAATAGTGCCAAGGTGTTATTATCGAGCCAAAAATTGAACGTAAAGGGCCCAGACCCTATTGGGTTTCTCGCAAATTCTTTTTTGTAGTACTCTTCCGCCTCATGCGCAACAACAGCACAATACTGCATGCTTAAAATGGATAAAAATGGGGCGAAGGGTTCTTTTAGATTAATCTGTAAAGTGCTGTCATTGAGCGCTACGAATGGATTTTCAGGATTTACCTGATTGAAGATCCACTTTCCGGGTGAGGCTACTTTCTGCTGATAAATTCTATTGAATGAATAGACAAAATCTTCAGCTACTACCCTTCTTCCTATACCTTCTTCGAAACAATCCGAATTGTGAAAATACACATCATCTCGCAGCGTAAATGTATATGAACTAGCTGTAGAGTCTATGTTCCAATGCTTTGCAATTAGCGGGACTATATTCATTTGATCGTCCATTTCAACCAAACCATCAAAAATTTGATTCACCCACCATATATTCTCTTGATTATTGGCAAAAGCAGGATCTAAAGAAGAAATACCCGCTGATTCATTGTAATTGAAAACGGATTTATCAGAATTCGAAAGGTTGGATTCGCTGCAACTCTGCAGAAAAAATAGAAGCAAGAAGAACTGCCCTTTGCATATCAATTTCCAGCCTTGGATAGTTTGAAGTCTTTATGTTGCAAAAAATAGAATCCTTTATTGGTCCAAGAACCGTTATCCGTTCTCTCAACTTCTATGTTCTGATAAATGGATTCGAATTCAACTTTGTCCAAATTTTTATATGCTTTGTTTCCAAAATCATCAAGTGATCTCAAAAGAAAGCTTGAAACATCATATGAAAGAAATGCATATCCTTTATCTGATGGTATTGTTTCATATGCTCGGAAATAGCTTCGCATAAAGTCTCTTACATTCCTGTCATCATAATCCAGATTCTTTGTAGCACAAAGCATTAAGTTGAACTTTTGTTTGTAGTCCACATCAATATTGTCAAAAGATGACCATGATTCAAATCCGTATACCTGAACGTTCTTTTCTTTCGCGTGAACTCGATTTAGTTTGGTGAGGGCATCGCTCACAAAACTTAAATTATTGGATGGAACGATGACCACATTATTCGTGTCTTTGTAAAATTGTTTCTGCATCACCAATTTGCGCCTGCTACTCGAGCCTTCTTCTTCTACATTGACCACTTGCACTTCATCAAACAACCTTTCTTCATAGTCTAGTAAATAGCGATTTAATCGCGATTCCATGGCTTTATGCAGGCTTTGATCACGTTGAATATCCGATTTAACCAAAACAATGTTTTCTGTATGATGCTGTTCCGCAACATATTGAGCAATGTGTTCTATTTCGTTCAGGCGATCGGCATTAACTTTAAGCACATTTCTATTTTTGAGAATTGATGCCGTCTTCAAATTTGGCGAAACCAATATTTTCTTAGTCCCTTGCAATTGTTCGGAAAGCTCATTAAAAGTCTTCTTGTGAAAAGGACCGATAACCACATCGGCATCTTCTAACCACTTTTGATCAATGCATTCCTGTACAATTCCCGGTTCATTCTTCATATCGAATACCATCAAATTGACATTTCCGCCAGCCTCTGTGTAGCGTTCACATGCAATTTTAGCACCCCTATAAAACTCTATGGCCAAATCGATCATAGCAAAAGCATTCCGTCTCGACTGATTGCTTCCCAAACTGTCCAAATCCTTAAATTCAAAAGGAAGCAATAAGGCAATGTTTTTAACTTGAACGCGGTCAAAGTCAATATCTAAGGAATCTTTTTCTTCAAAGTTCTCATCCCCTTCGTCCTTGCTTGGAATGACAATGAACCCGCCTATTTCTAAATTGCTGCCTGAAAGGCCCGGATTTGCTTCAACCAATTCGTCCACTTCAATTTCGTACATTTTTGAAACGGAATAGAGCGTTTGTCCTTTTTCAATTTTATGTTTTAAAATATTCACATCATCGGCTGAAACGAGATGGCTTTCCTTTGCCGGCTTTATCAAGCCCAATGGAATAACAATTTGCTGTCCTCGTTTTAAGCCACTTTCTATAGAAGGGTTTGCATCTAAGAGATCATTCTCACCGATACGATAGTGCTTTGAAATCGAATAGATGGTTTCTTTCTTATAAACCGTATGAATGATATAATCATCCTTTAATATCGGTTTTGGCTTTTTGTTGAATTTTCTATCCCTGAATTTGAGCGGGATGAGTATTTCTTCTCCGATACTTAAACCATCTGCAACTTGGGTATTTGATTCTTCAATATATGCGACATCAACACCGTATATTTTTGAGATTGCATAGAGGGTATTCCCGGCTTCCACTACATGCACGTAGTATTTTTCGCCTCCCTTTTCAACAACCTTGTACCCTTGTCCTTGAATAGAAAAACAAACAAAAAGAAATAATATGCTCAGAATGTTTTTCATTCCCATTCAATTGTTGCTGGTGGTTTCGAACTGATATCATAAACCACACGATTAATCCCTTTAACTTTATTGATGATTTCATTGGACACTTCCGCCATGAATTTATAGGGCAAGGGATACCAATCAGCGGTCATTCCATCCGTAGAGGTTACTGCTCTTAATGCTACTGCCTGTTCATATGTTCTTTCATCGCCCATTACCCCAACAGATTTAACCGGCAGCAAAATAGACCCCGCTTGCCAAATTTCATCGTATAGATTTTCTTTCTTTAATTTAGATATATAGATATAATCTACTTCTTGCAAAATACGTACCTTTTCTTCAGTGATACTTCCAAGGATGCGAATTCCTAATCCAGGCCCTGGGAAAGGATGTCTATTCAATATCTCTTTTTTGAGTCCAAGTTCGGCCCCTACTCTTCTCACTTCATCTTTAAAGAGCAAACGCAAGGGTTCAACAATTTTGAGCTTCATGTAATCAGGCAAACCGCCAACGTTGTGATGCGATTTAATAGTCGCACTTGGCCCCTTCACAGAAACAGACTCAATTACATCTGGATATATTGTGCCTTGGGCCAACCATTTAACATCCTTTATATTCTTGGCTTCTGCATCAAAAACGTCAACAAATACTTTTCCAATAGCTTTTCTTTTAGCTTCTGGATCTTCCAGATTTTGAAGCTCAGCATAAAAAAGACTGCTCGCTTCTACCCCTTTTATATTCAATCCTAAATCTTCATATGATGCCAAGACTTCTTGAAACTCATTCTTTCGCAATAAGCCATTATTCACGAATATGCAATGAAGATTTCGGCCAATTGCTTTATGCAATAAAAGAGCAGCTACCGAAGAATCTACTCCTCCTGAAAGCCCAAGAACCACCTTATCGTTGTTCAATTGCTCCTTCAAGTTATTGATACTTTCCTGGACAAAAGAAGCTGGGGTCCAATTGCTTTGGCATTTACAAATTTCTCGAACAAAGTTTCCGAGAATCTTTTTTCCTTCAGTAGTATGATAAACTTCAGGGTGAAATTGAATCCCATATATTGTCTTGTCCTTGATCTGATAGCCGGCTATTGAAACGTCTTCTGTGCTTGCGATTACTTCGAATTCACTTGGAACCTCGGCTATCGTATCTCCATGACTCATCCAAACTTGCGAATGAAGAGAGACTCCAGATGTCAATTGGTTTTCACTGTTGACATAGTGCAAATTGGCACGACCATATTCCCTCACTTCGGACGGAGCTACTTTGCCTCCTTCGTGATGATGGGCTATATATTGAGCTCCAAAGCAAATTCCCAAAGTCGGTCGCTCATTCAGAATACTTAAGTCAAATTGTGGCGACTCGGGATCGTGAACAGAAAATGGACTCCCTGAAAGAATAATTCCCTTTACCGATGAATCAATTTCTATTTTCTGAAAATAAGGATGAATTTCACAATAGATATTTAACTCCCTGATTCTCCGAGCAATCAATTGAGTATATTGAGATCCAAAGTCAAATATTAGGATTTTTTCCTGCATAGAACAAAGATAGATTTAGCGCTTAGCTTCTGAAAAAATAAATAAAGGGAATTTCAACAAATTCAGGGCTTCAATACTGAAAAACTTGTATTCAAAGGATCGAGTTTTTCTAACAAATCAGATAGAAATGATTGGCCGTACTTCATGTAAAAGGAAGCGAAATTTTCTTTGCGCTCTTGCAATCCATGATTTGGAAATAGTTTTTCCAATACGTTTTGAATCTGTTGTACTTCAACTGCACTTTTATTCTTAATTGCTTTAAGGCGTTTTGCATTTAATTTATCCAGACCATTCAACAATTTCTGTTCCTCTGAGCCAGCCGCTTGTCCCAAACTCTTGTCCACTTCAATGAGCTTCTCTTTTATTTCATTGAAAATAACTTTTACCTGTTTCTTTTCCTCTATAAAAAGATCTTCCTCGACTGCTTTTAACGTATGTTTTTTAATCAATTCATCTGATGTCTTGAACAAATCAATCTCCGAAAATGAAAACTTCTCGATTTTTTTAACAGCTCCTTGGTCTAATATAAGAACAGAATTTCTTAACACTAAAGCAGGAAAATCCACATCAAAGGATTCGAATGACTTTTTTAATTCCAACCAATACGCCAATTCTCCTCCTCCACCGACATAAGCTATATTCGGAAGAACAAACTCTTGATACAAAGGACGAAAGAGGACATTTGGACTAAATTTCTCTGGTGAATCTTCTAATAGATTAAGCAATTCCTGCTGTGAAATTGTCGTGTCTTGCAAAAAATATTCATTGCTCTGCCTTTTGATTTTCTTTCTTTTCGAATTATCCAAGTAAAAGAGGTTGCATTCAGATGGATTAGCTTGTATTTTATATTCCTTAGGAAAAGAATCAATGGAAGTACGAACAGATTTAAAAGTCAAAGCCGATTCAATCTCCTGCTGCATAAAAGGCTTAAATGCCCTCTTTAACGAAGAGTTGTTCGCGTCCAAAATAAGCAGTCCTTCTTCTGCAAATAGCCTATGAACAAAAAGCCTGGTAGCTTCTGATAGCGTTTTTGTAGAAGAATAACAGGCCTCAAATAGTTCTTTCAATTCTTTTCCTTGTGCCGAATCTCCCAATATTTCAAATAGCTCGTTTTTAAAAACTTCAATCGAAGCCAATTTCATCTCACCCACATGTTCGCCAAAATCTCTTTTCCATTCGACTTTTTTTCCAAAGAGATGAATATGATTAATTTCTTCGAAATCGTGATCTTCACTTGCCATCCAAAAAACGGGAATAAAATTGCTACTTGTTTTTAGGGCATTCAACTTTTTCGTCAGATTGATACAAGAGATGATTTTTAGAAAGAAATATAAGGGGCCTCCAAAAAGACAAAGCTGATGCCCAGTTGTGACTGTAAAGGTGTTGTCTTCATTGATCAATTCAAGATTGATCGCTTGTTTTTCAGTTGGATTAACATTTTGCTCCAAGAGCACTTTAGAAATGGTCTCTCTTTGCACTGTTGAAAATCTTCTTTTACCTGCTAGTTCCAGAAGGTTTTCTTCGCTTGGAAACTTAGTGTAAAAAGAACGCAAAGCTTCTTTCTCCTCTATGTAATCAAGTATTAATGAAGAAAAACGGTTCGTTTCTCGGTAACTAATGTGAGCAATCTGCATATTAGGCGTAAATTTACCCTTTGTTTTTATATAAAAATGGAGGAAGCGATTTTAGAATTGTCCAAGCGAACGAGTGATTTAGGCACGGAAGAAAATAATGTATACACATTAAAGAAAGGACAGCTTATTGAATTATTCATTGCAGACATGGCTTATGGCGGAAAAGGCATAGCCAAAATAGAAACCGAAAAGGGCATCTATATCATATTTGTTCCGAATGCCATTCCAGGTCAAAAGGTACAATGCCGAGTAACAAAGAGAAACAGAAAGTATGCTGAAGCAAGACTAATTCGAGTATTGCAGCCCTCGAGCTTAGAGATAGAAATACCTTTTCAAGCAGCCTCAGGAGCTCCATATGCCAGCCTTGATTTGGCAACGCAACATTTTTATAAAAAGAGGAATACGCTTGAACAGTTTAAGCGCATCGCTTTGGTATCGAATATTGAGGACTACCTCGATGAATTTGTTGCATCTCCTGTTTTGTGGCACTATCGCAATAAAATGGAATTCAATTTTTCAGGAATAGTCTGGAATATTGGTGATGAGAAATCACATAATGGATTTGGATTTGGCTTTAAAAAAAGAGCCTGTTGGTGGGCATCAGAAAATCTCGAAAAAAGCTCTGGTCTCTTTGATGAGCAATTCGAAAATGCTATGTCTCGCATCAGAAAATACCTCGAAGAAACGGGCTTGCCTGCCTATCATCATATTCGAAATGAAGGGTTCTATAGAATTTTACAAGTCAAGAAATCCTATTTCGAGGACAAGCTTTTAATGAATTTGAATACGACTTCTGAAGGTTTAGATCAATTCTCATTACCGGCTTTTTATGATTTTATAAATGATCTATTTCCAAATAGAGTTAAAGGCCTAATTCATTCGATTAATGATGAAGTCTCTGATCGATTTAATGGTCCTGAAGGTCAAAAGAGTATTTTGGGAGATCCATTCATCGTTGAAAAAATAAATGGCCTGGAATTTCAAATTAACAGTTATAGTTTTTTCCAAACCAATCCAAAGAGTGCTGAAGTGCTTTACAATAAGGTCATTGACTATGTATTTGAAGAGGAGGTAAAAGGCCAGGTATTGGATCTCTTTTGTGGAACCGGGACTATAGCTCAGTTGATCGCAAAAAGAGAGCAAAATCAATTGGTTACAGGTGTTGAACTTGTTCCGGAAGCTGTTGAAGATGCCAAAATTAATGCGCAAAAGAATGAGCTTAAAAATGTTAAGTTCATTGCGGCTGATGTTGGTCAGTTTTTAAAAGATCATCCGGAATATCAAAATCAAATTGATGTCTTGGTGCTCGATCCTCCTCGAGGAGGTATCAGCAAGAAAGCTTTACGAGCGGCTATGCGACTCAATGCACGCAAAGTCGTTTACGTATCCTGTAATCCTTCTACTCAGGCCAGAGATGCAAACTGGATGAATGATTTCGATTATCAACTGAAAAAATTGTCTATTGTAGATCAATTCCCACATACTTCGCATATAGAAACCATTGCAGTGTTTGAAAAAAACTGAAGGCCGGCTAAGCCGACCTTCATGCAGGTTTGAAAAAGTTCTACTTCACTTCCCCATGCAGGGACTCCTAAACCACTTCTTATAATGCGCTCATGTTCAGCACGTTCTGAGAATCCAAGTATAGCTATTTGTATTAATTGTGACTATAATGCTTTTTAAATGATTTGCACATTGAATGTTAAAAAGTATCGATTTTGAGCAATTTAAAATGATTTTTGTTTTATCAGTGCTATAGGTACTTTTGAGGCATGTCTGCCAAAGGAGTTCAAATTTTAGACGCTGAGAAAATCGATAAGATAATCAAGCGAATTGCACATCAAATTCTAGAAAATTTTTTTGGAGAAAAAGAAATCATCATGGTTGGGATAGATAGACAGGGATTTCTGTTTGCTGAGCGTATTCAAACTGAAATTCATCAACTCAGCGATCTAAACGTGCGTCTATTCAAATTGCGCTTTGACAAATTGAATCCATTGGAAGAAGAGTATGATTTCAGCGGAAAGATGAGCGATTTGGAAAAGGCAAATATTGTTTTAGTGGATGATGTTTTGAATTCTGGCAAAACCTTGGCTTATGCCTTAAGATTCATCATGGAAGTCAATGTAAAGCAAATTTTTTCGACCGTATTGATCGATCGCTTTCATCGCAGATATCCAGTGCGTGCTGATTTTGTTGGACTAACCCTTTCTACCACACTTCAAGAACATATCGCAGTCGAATTAGAAGGCAATCAAGATGCCGCTTTTGTCAATTAGCATTACTCATTTTAATCAATGAGGATTTCATATCGTCCAGGGC
This sequence comes from Bacteroidota bacterium, assembly GCA_039028335.1. Classification (GTDB taxonomy): domain Bacteria; phylum Bacteroidota; class Bacteroidia; order Flavobacteriales_D; family JABDKJ01; genus JABDKJ01. The sequence continues at coordinate 8,893 of JBCCIF010000039.1, read as the reverse complement.
TTGGGCATTTATTTTATCTGCATTCACTGTCAGGTGTGCTTTTTCATAAAAGGGTCTCCTCTTTGCCAAATGTTCTTCTATGAAAGACAGTAATTCCTCCTCTCGGTCTATTCCTTTGAGTAAAGGACGATTTGTTTTGGCCGACTGTAATCGGTTTTTTAATTTCTTAGGCAGCAGTTCTAAGTAGACAACCATACCTGAATCAAGGAGTCGTTGCATATTGTCAGAGTGACAAGGCGTGCCGCCACCAGTAGCTAGAACTATTCTCGATTCATTCAAAACTTTTGAAAGGACATAGGTCTCTAAAGCTCTAAATTCTTCTTCTCCGTTTTTCTCAAAAATTGACTCTATACTCGCTTTAGCAAATTCTTCGATGCGTGTGTCTAAATCTACAAACTCATAGTCCAATCGGTTAGCTAAACGCTTTCCAACAGAGGATTTACCGCTTCCCATGTATCCAACTAAAATTAGATTCATAGAATAATATTTTCAAATGCCGTACCTAAATTAGAACTATAATTTAATTTTGGAAGCTATATTGATTGCTTCTTATGCACATTTCAAAAGTTTCGAATAGGGCTACAATTGCCGAATTTCATGGGATACATGTACAATTGGCAGAGAAAAATAAGTCTTGGATACCGCATCTCAAACAGGACATTGAGAAAGTCTTTAATCCCAAAAAGAACAAATTGTTTACTAAAGGAAGTGCCGAAAGATGGATCGTTCAAAAAGATGGAACAACAGTAGGTCGAATTGCAGCTTTTATCAACCCGAAAACCAAAAACTCTTTCAAGCAAATGACTGGCGGAATTGGTTTTTTTGATTGTATCGAGGACCAAGAAGCAGCCAATTTACTTTTCAATACCGCAAAGGATTGGCTTGAAAAACAAGGAATAGAAGCCATGGATGGCCCGATTAATTTTGGAGAAAAAAATCAATATTGGGGACTTCTCATAGAGAATTTCGAAAACGAGAATACCTATGGGATGAATTATAATCCGCCATACTATCGACAGCTATTCGAAGAATACGGTTTTCATATTTACTATAATCAAATCTGCAGTTTTCGAGATATCTATATGCCCATGCAGCAAGTTTTTTTGGATAAAACAGAGCGCATTTCCAAAGATCCTTCTTTCAAGATTGTCACTGCAGAGGGTAAATCTATAGACCAATTGGCGGACTATTTTGTCAAAGTGTACAACGATGCGTGGAGCGCTCATGAGGGACTTAAAGGAATGAAAAAAAGTGCTGCCTTGAAGATATTCAAGGCTTTGAAACCTGTGATGGATAGGAAGGTCGTCATCTTTGTGTTCAAGGATGATGAGCCAATCGCCTTCTTTTTGAACGTCCCTGACCTCAATCACTATTTCAAGCGATTCAATGGCAATTTTCATCTCATCAACAAATTGCGTTTTCTAATGATGCAGAAATTCGGAAGGCCCGAAAAACTTATAGGAATCATTTTTGGTGTTGTGAAATCGTATCAAGGAAAAGGAATAGAAGGCGCTATGATCAAATGGTCCCAAGAACTCTTATTTGATACTAATTATAAGGATATCGTAATGACATGGGTGGGAGACTTCAATCCGCGCATGTTAAAGGTCATTGAAAACCTTGGAGGGGTCCTTTATCAAAAGCATGCAACTTATCGTTATTTGTTCGATAGGAGTCTTCCATTTGAACGTGCTCCAATCATCGGAAAAAAAGAAAGGAAGAAAAGTGAATAATTTCTTCAAAGACTTTTGCCAAAGATGAAATTGAGATTATATTTGCAGCCCCAAAAACGGGAATGATCCGATAGCTCAGCTGGTAGAGCATCTCCCTTTTAAGGAGAGGGTCCTGGGTTCGAGCCCCAGTCGGATCACCTAAAGCCAAGCATTTGCTTGGCTTTTTTTATCTCTTAGAAATTTTATTTCCAGAAATGATTCGTTGGCGGCTACATTTGAATCGATTGATATCTGGATTTCTTTTTTTGGCGTGCTTTTGACTAATTCGTGAATTCACTCTTTTTCTCCAGAGATTAAAAGAACATCTCTTCAACTCGGCACGCATGATCTTGATGACCTCACCTTCTGATATTCCAAATTGAAAAACTATCGCTTCAAATGGCGTTCGGTCTTCCCATGCCATTTCAATGATCCGATCTATATCTTCTCGTTTAAGTCCTTTCATAATATGATTCTCTCTTCAATTAGCTGCTGAAAGTCGAGTGAATCGTCTTCAGAGAGCGTTTTAAATTTCAAGATTTCAAAGATGAAGAGCGCATGATCTCCTTGAATGTCTAGTTCTTTCAAAAGCTGAAATTTGATCCATCCCCTTGAAGACTTTAAAACCTGCATTCCCTCCCACTCTATCAATTCATTTTGATCCGAAAGGAATTTTAATTTATCGAATCGCAAACCTGACTTTTTGCCCAAGGGTTTGACCAATTCTTTCTGCGCATTGGACAAAATATTGAGTACAGCCACTGAATTTCTCTTCAAATTTTGATACGTCAAGGAAGTATAGTCGATTGCAAAACAGTACATTTTCGGCTTAATGCTTACAGCGCTGACATAGGTACATATATTGAAATTTACTTTCTCACCTTGAGTCATTAAACTATACACACTGCTATTGATGATATTCCAAGGCCTTTTCACACTTTCAGGCTTGAGGCCCCTCCATCAACTTTCATTATTTGCCCCGTAATCCATGAAGACTTCTCTGAAAGAAGAAAACAAGCCATTGAAGCTAAATCAGCCGATTCTCCTACTCTTTTTAGTGGATGTCTAGCCACATTGGCAGCTTTCTTTTCCTCTGAAGAGAGTAATTTTTCTGCTAAAGGTGTATCTGTCAAGGAAGGTGCAATAGCATTTACACGAATCTTTGGAGCAAATTCTGCGGCTAAAGCTTTGCATAAACCTTCTACTGCTCCTTTGGAACTGGCAACTAAGCTATGATATGGAAATCCCATCTGAACAGCAACTGTCGAAAACATAACTATTGATGGATAAGATGCCTTTTTGAATGCGGGCAAACAAGCCTGAATTGTATTAACCAGACCAATTACATTTAATTCATAGTCTTGCTTGAAATCTTCTTCCTTGAACGACCTGAATGGCTTAAGCTGAATTGATCCAGGGCAATAGACCAATCCGTCTAATTCATCAGGAATGAATGCAAAATCATCGGCAGACTGTGCATCATAAAAGTGACCATTCTCTTTTGGATGGTCTTTGAAGGTGAAAATTATCTCGTGCCCTTCATTTTGAAGTTGTTGAACGATGGCTTCTCCAATACCCGAGCTGCCTCCAATAATTAGGTATTTCATGTTTCTTAAACATCTTCAGCAACTAATTGTTTGATTTCGCTTTCATACCAAAACTTTAAATCTAGCAGCTCTTTGTCCTCATTAAATTGATTTTTGAATTTAGATTGAATTTGTGCAATCTTGTAAATAACCATCAAGGTCAGCAAACCCGGTATAATAATCTTACCATCAAATAAGAAAGCATTGAGACAGAAGAGCATGCCAATCAGAACAGCGGCCCATAATACGAGATTGATCGCTTTGAATTTCCGTTTTCTCGCTCTTTCACTTTTAATTTTGACCTTCAAGAGATGAGTTCGGCTATTTAACTCTTGCGCTAAGTCCGTCAATTCAATCTCGTGTAAAAAATTATTGAATGCGGTATAGTCATTTTCTGAATTATTCTCGGAGCATACAAAGTTAATGACCGGCTCAAGATTGTAGATGTCCATTATTCCAACTCGCTATATACCACCCGATTTTCAAAGCTTAATTCTGCAATATGTCTCATTTTTCCTAAGGGATCGAGTGGGGTCCAATGCTTAGCATAACGAATCTGAACATGAGAGCCTTGAAGAATAGATGATAAATTGCTGCGTTCAAGTCCGCGATTGATATAGTAACAATGGTCATCTCCTTCCAACTTCAAGGTAATATCTTTTGTTTTTGAATCAAATTCCACTTGTTCGAGATGCCCAGAGACTGCGCGTGTTTTTGAACTATCAAGATTCGAAATGGGACGAAATGCAAGAATTAGCAGGATACCAAAAAGGAGTGCAAGAAGTCGAATCGTTGTTTTCATAAGTAGAAAAGTATAATTGATGAATGCCTCTTTATTTGAATTATTGCTTCAAGTTAGACAAAATATTTCACCCATATCTGCGTTTCCTTATTTCCAAGCAAGACGAGAATATGAAACATCGAAAGAATTTCGCCATCCTGTTCATTCTCGCTATCCTCATTACTTTGACTTTATTGCTCTTCGACCAAAATTGGCAATTTTCCAATTCCATGAATCTCCTGAAAGATTTTGGGATCATAGCATCAGGAATAAGTTTGATATTTGGCACGTTCTATGTCCTTTATTGGGCCTTATTTATGACTTATCGAAAGGAGTAATTCAAAGCTGCGCTAGATATGTTTCAGCATTTGATAAGTGAATATTTCTTTTTTCAGGTGACATTTTATCAAAGGTCTTTACCAACATCCCAAGACGGGGATTAGAAAGGAAAAAATCGCGATTGACATGCATGAATCGCCAAAAAAGACCGTCCCAAATTGCTTGCCACTCTCCTTTCTGAAAATCACTCATCTTTATTATATAATTACTTCCAGATATATAGGGTTTTGTGCTCATCATTCCTTCGTCTGCGAATTGACTCATGCCATAAACATTAGGCACCATCACCCAGTCATAGGCATCTATGAACAATTCCATAAACCATTGATATACTTCATCGGGATCAAATTCGCAGAGCAACATAAAATTGCCTAAGATCATAAGTCGTTCAATATGATGACAATAACCCGTTTTCAGTACTTTTTTAATGGTGATATCTATTGGAGGTATCCCCGTTTCTCCCTTGTAAAAAGAATCTGGCATCTTTCTTTCAAAACCCCAAAAATTGCGGGTTCTTTCAGCCGATCCTTTTACTTGATAAACTCCTCTGATGAATTCGCGCCAACCCATAATTTGACGGACAAAACCTTCGACAGAGTTTAAAGGCACTTCTTGTTCTTTTGAAAAGATCAAAGCATCATGAACAATACTCAATGGTTTTATCAACCCAGTATTTAGCATTGGTGTTAAAACAGAATGATGGAGTATGTTTTGATCTTTAACAATGGCATCTTCATAGGTTCCAAATTCATGAAAACGGTCTTCAAAGAAAGTCTTCAACCAACGCTCGGATTGCTCATGGTCTATGGGATACAGCACTTCTTTTAGTTCTCCTAAGTTTTCCGAAAAATGTAGATTGATATATTCTACTGCCTCTTCCTTCCATTCATTCTGGGATGACCAATAAAATGATGGTGCGTTTTTTTTCTTAGGGTATTTCTTCCTGTTCTCAGCATCAAAAGACCATTTACCCCCTTTGGGCATATCACTTTTTTCCAAAAGCACTCCTCTTGCTTTTCTCTGTGCTATGTAGAATTTGGTCTGAAAGAACTTCTTTTTGTCTGTTCTAAAAAATGAGGTCAATTCTGATTTCGTATTGATGAATGCGGGATTCTCGTGAAGGGTGATCTTCAGTTCATTTTCAAAAGAAAATATTCTCTTTTCTAACCAATTGTCCGTTGGGTCAATCAAATGAAGCGTTTTTATCCCTTGGGCAATTAACTCAGGAATTAGCTTTCGAATATCCGCCCTATCTTCTTGGCTCTCAATATAAATTGGGTCAAAACCTTTCTGTTTCAATAGGCTCTCATAACTTTTCATACTGGCTCTGTGGAAGGCCAGCTTTTGTTTATGGAAATTATATTGACGAAAAAAGAGATGTTCTTCTACTAAGTATATCGCATGTCCATTGAATAACGGGCTGTCCAAAAAAAGCTGGTTGGGAAAGATAATATTTGCGCTGTTTTTATCCATTGCGTTGTGATCTGCACTTTTTGCTACAGTATTTGACATCTGACCAGTTTCTTTCCCATTTTTTTCGCCAAGAAAAAGGTCGTCCGCATACTACACAATCCTTCACTGGCAATTCAGACTTTCTCATTTAAAATCGGGAATTTCATGTGTGCGCACATATGGAAAAGTATTTAACTTTTCGAGGCTGTAATAGCTGTTCAACCCCGAAATTCCTACTCCTTCTATTTTGACCAGATCCAATTGTCCTAAATCATTCAGGGCTTCATCCGGAAAAATGACGGAAAGCACATCACCAACAATAAATGAGCACCCATTGGGCAAAGCTATTTCAGCATTGAACTTCATTCCAATCTTTACTGGACTCTCTTTTACGAAAGGTGCATGAAAGTCTTCAATGAATTCTTTCTCTATTTGCATGCGTTCAAATTCGGATTCCTCTCTATCTAATTTGGCAGAAGTGTAATGTGCTTTTCTGATCCATTCTTCTTGGATATGATTAATGGTATAAAAACCCGTTTCTAATATATTCTCAAATGTATGTCTTGGAACTTCACCTTGCGGACGTAAAACAAATCCCAATTGCGCTGGATTCGATCCCAGATGAACAACCGAAGAAAATATCGCCAAATTGTTTAGCCCTGCTTTGGACCGCGTTCCAATTAAATTTGCTGGTTTAATTCCTGAAAGTGAATTCACAAGGTTGAGACGCCACTTTCTATCTGCCTGATACAATTGTTCTTTATCGATTCGCATTATTTCGTGTATGTAATTTCAGAATTCTTTCCTTCTCTTCTTTCACTTCTTTTCTCTGCCGATGACCCCAAATCTTTGCCCTTGCTTTCTTCCCGCTTTTGTCAAGATCTACGATTGGTTGGGGATAGTTGAGCTCAACAGCATTAAATACTAAATCCATCTCCGTCATTTTCCAAGGTTCGTGAATAAAAGATAGTGGTACATCTTTCAATTCAGGAACCCATTGCTTGATAAAAATCCCATTGGGGTCATGGTCTTTTGATTGTTTAATGGGATTATACATGCGTATAGTATTGACTCCTGTTGTGCCTGCTTGCATTTGAAATTGCGTGAAATGAATACCCGGTTCATAGTCCAAAAAAAGTTGAGCCAGATGATAAGCACCTAATCTCCAATCACAATCCAAATGATGACATAAAAAGGAGACCAACATGGCTCTCATTCTGAAGTTTATCCAGCCTGTTGCTATTAGACATCTCATGCAAGCATCTACTAACGGAAAGCCCGTTCTTCCTTCCTTCCAAGCATCTAGATGGTTAAGCTCATTGGATTTTTGCATCAATTCAAAGCCCCGATTTACGCAAACTGTCTCATAGCTGCACTCAACTTCAAACTTCTGGATAAAGTGACAATGCCATTTCAGACGCGTTAATAGGCCATTAAATGCTCTCTTGTTAGTGGAATAACTTGGGTGATTGCGGACATATTGATAGATCTGTTTGATGCTCACATTTCCCCATGCCAAATAGGGCGAGATTCTACCACATGATTTTCGACTTTCTTGTGGTTTTGAAATATGTCGATGATAGTTCTTCCCTCTTTCATTGCAAAAAGATGTAATAACACTCCATGCTTCTTTTTCTCCTGCTTGCTGAAAGGCCCCGCGTGATTCCTTAAATTCCTCTAATAGAAATTTGCTAAGAGGATACGGATGATTGACCTTAATCTGCTTACTCTTTGAAAAATTGTTCTCAATTAAAGGTTTATGCATCGTAGCATACCATTCCTTATCCCATCCATTTCTATTCAGAATGCCACGTTGAACACCATCTCTTTGAACCTCAGTCCATAAAGAGTTATTCTCTTTTAAAATCTTTGCAATATCGCGATCTCTGTCCCATGTAATTTGAGTACCACTTTCTTGATATGAATATACGTTTTGCACTTCAAACTCGCTAATAAGATAATTCATGACTTCGCGTGCTTCGGCATACATAATTAGAATTTCTCTTTCAAAGTCTTTGAGTTCTTCATTCATCTCTAGCAAAGAGTCATAAACAAAGTGTAAATGGCGCTTTGAACTGTCCTTATAGTTGATTATGCTGGGCTCAAAGAGATAAATAATGATGTAATCCAAGTCTGCCTTTTCTGCCAGATCCAAAGGTGCATGATCGCTCAACCGCAAGTCTCTTTTTAACCAAACTATATTGATTGGCTCTTTTACCATGTCAATTCCTTTTTACACTTTTTCCAGAATGAAAAGAATGAAGGGAAGTACCCTTTAACTGAAAACATCCAATCCCTTTCTTCTTGCTGGCCACGATAATGCAAATTAGTAGGATGTTCTTTAAAAATGACCTCTAGGCCTTCAATTTCCAATTCATCAAACTCTCCGACAAATACTTGAACCTCCTTGATGTTACTTGATAGATCAAGCATGAACTCAATTGTTTTAGAAGATACAGGATAACGCTCAAAGAAAGAGGGCTCTAGCAGTAAGATGCGATTCGCATTTTCATCTTCATGCCAATTTGGATCAAGATTATAGAAATTATAAATAAGGACTTTTTCACCATAGTCAAGGTGCAAAGCACTCTTTTCAGGTAATTCACATTTCAATGGAGTATCATCCAATAACATTAATTCAGGAGGCACCTCCCAATTTTCAAAAGCACTGTAAGAAACATCGAGAAATGTATCTTTTTGAATTGATTTCCAATATTTATTGATGTTCTCTTGATTTGCGACATATTTTTTATTGGCATTAGATCCCGCAACCCACTGCCAACTAAGTGCGTTGCTCGCCCAATCGGCATCGAGTAAATGGTAATACATCCATCGTGCTGGAATTTTCCAATGTGCGAAAGCCATATTCGTGCAAATTGCCGCAACATACATCCGCATATGATTGTGCATGTATCCAGTTTTATATAGTTCTTTTATCGCTTCGTCCACAGCTAATACACCCGTACTGGCCATTGAAATTGACCTAGGCATAGAATGATGTAGAATCGGAGCCTGACTTCTTT
>JBCCIF010000038.1:0-30423 GCA_039028335.1 Bacteroidota bacterium | reverse complement strand
GTCCCAGAATGCTATGCCCAATTTCTTTAATTCTTGCCTCCATTTTTTTGCGATGTAGTTTTTAATTGAGCTATCAATGACTACAATTTTAGGATGATAATCCTTATTTACCTCTTCCCATTCCATCCAGATGTTATCTGACACTATAAGCACATCTGTTTGAAGTTGCTTATTAAATTCTTGAGGTAAATGATTTTCATGGAAATGCACGATTAGATCTCCTTTGAATTGATAAAACCCATTACAAATAATCCGGTGGTGATTGCTATCTGGCAATTGATAATTCATGTAAAATGGACTTTTCGCATCTTTCTTATTCCAGTTATTCTTGATGTGAAATAATTGTCTTTGCTCATCTTGCATCAATGCACTATCTGTAAGCAATATGTTCTCATCTCGCTTGACAAAGTTTACTGCGCTGGTACTTTTGATGTCATAGACCGTCAAAAAAGCACTTTGATGAAGATGTCTTTTTTCCCTTACCTGTTCCAAACAAAAAGCGTTAGAAATTAATAGCACAGCGATTATCCAGTAAAAACGTTTGTAAGCCAAGTAAAGGAGTGCGAACACGATTAAGGTATAGAGTAACCAACTCTCACCAATACCAATGTCAATTCCGGTTATGAGTGAATAAGGTATTTGTTCCACAAATTCGACTGAAAGGTTTAAAGCATTGACCATCCACTTGAGAATAACAGCAATAAAATCAATAATGTTATCTATCCAACCCTTCAATAGATAATTGATACCACAAAGCAAGAATAGAATAATTCCTACTGCTAAAATTAAATATGCGCCAGGTATAACGACTAGATTTGAAAAGATGAAGAGAGTAGGAAATTGATGAAAATAGAGCAAACCAAGGGGAAAAGTTCCTATCTGGGCGGCTATTGAAACACTCGTAATGCCCCAAACAAAATTCAAGACCTTATTTGGCGCTTCCCATAATCGAAATAGTCTTGGTTGAATATAAACAATTGAAAGAACGGCCAAATAGGACAACTGAAAACCAACTTCCATCAAGTAATACGGATAGATCAGCAATAAAAGGAAGGCAGATGAGCCAATGGTATTGAAAATGGAAGACTTGTATCCTAAAATTCCTCCAAGTATAATGGCCGAAAACATTGTTGAAGCACGAACAACAGATGGCGACATTCCTGTCAAAGCTGCATACAACCATACTACAAACAACAAAATCGTGGCCTTCAGTATTCGAGTAACTAAACGAACGTTCATAAACTTCAAAAGAACATTCAATACCATAAATAAAATACCAACATGTAAGCCTGAAACCGCCAAGACATGCATAGCCCCTGCGCTGGCAAAACTTTGCACGAGTTCGGGATCAAGCTCATCTTTTTTCCCCAAGAGCAATGCCGCAGCCACTGCAAACTCATCATTATCGAATTCTTGTTCTTCCAGAATCTCTAACATGGAGTTTCGAAGCGCATCAAAACTACTTTGCCAATGAAACCGATTCTCCCGAGTACCACTCCAAGTATCAGCCGATAAATAGACTTGATGATGAATCTGATGAAAAGAAAGGTATTGTTTGTAATTGAATTGCCCTGGATTTCTTGGCTCCTGGATGGACTGTAAGTTATTTGCAATGATCAATTCATCTCCCGGCACCAATTGCTGATTTGCACTTTCCTTTCCAAAATAGACCAGAATACGGCCGCATGCTTTCTGAAAACCATTTCCATCTAACACACCTTCAATTTTCAATACTGATTTGAAAGAATTCTTCTTTTCTATTAAAGGCTCATCTATAGTTGCGATGAGATAATCGGCTTCAAACTTTTCGAAATAATTGGCTTGCTCTGAATGCGTATTTAAAAAGCAAAAGAATGCTCCAATTGAAAAAAGCAGCAATGTAAATGCGCAACCATTTAAATAGCCGAAACGAAATTTTAAAATAGGCTTTTTTGCTAAAGCCATGAATACTAACAAAAAGAATCCCACAAGAAAAAAAAGGCCGTAATACAAAAGATTCTTGCTACAAAAAATATAGCAAAGTATCCCCGCGATTAATGGCAACAACAAGCGCAGGAAGGGTATTCCAGAATAGTCTTTTATCGTATTTCATTTGCAGATCTATGGATTTAAGTCATTTAAATGACTGTTCCCGTAAAAACCGAGATCCTTGTTTTTCATCGCTTTTGTAAGCAGAGCAATTTGACCTGTATGGTAAGAAAAATGCTCGACCACATGCATTAAAATAGAGACGCCATTTTCTTCAAAGCCTTGAATCGTTTTTTCTTGACTTAGATCAATGTCATGAAGAAGCGGTAGTTTTTTCTTTAAATCAACAGACAAGTTAGTCAAAATATCATTTAGCTCAGTCTTTGCATGGTTATTTCGAGATGAAAATTCTAATGATCTTGTACGCATATCTTTCGCTCCCAAAAGTCCTGAAAAAATCCATTGCCGGACATTGCCATTGAGATGTAAAATTAAATTCGCAATACTATTGCCCGAATCATTTGGGCGCCACCAAAGGTCGTTTTCATTGAGCGTGTTGAGGCATTTTTCTATACGCGGAATACTTTCCTCACATAGACGTCTTTCGACATCGGCTATAAGTAAGGATTTAGTGGTTGACATTATTGATGAATCTTATCCTCTATATAATTCAAAACCTTTTTCATGAGATGCACACGATCCTGTCCGCGAACATTATGAGCATGTCCCGGATACGGGAAAAAATCGACCTGTTTGCCTTGGTTTATGCAGGCATTCAAAAACAACATACTGTGCTGCATAACAACAATGTCATCTGATGTCCCATGGATAAGCAAAAGATCATCATTCAAAAAGTTAGCCATATTCTGTAGACGTGTCCCTTCGTATCCTCGCGGATTTTTCTCAGGCGTGTCCATATAGCGTTCTGTGTACATGACTTCATATAAAGACCAATCGATAACGGGACCTCCCGCTACTCCAACCTTGAATGTATTCGGATTGCGCAAAAGCATTTGAACAGTCATATGCCCTCCAAAGCTCCAACCGTGTACCGCCATTTTTGTGCTATCGACATAAGACAATGACTTCAAATAATCAACGCCTATCATTTGGTCTTGATGTTCAAACAAACCCAGCCCTCCAAAAATCATTTGCTCAAAAGCCAAACCATTATGAGCAGATCCTCGATTATCTAGGGTAAAAATCAAATACCCTTGTTCCGCCATATATTGCATCCACAAGGAAGAATTGCCATTCCATGTATCTCTAACCAATTGAGCATGTGGGCCGCCATAAACGTAAATTAGTACAGGATACTTTTTGCTTTCATCAAAATCAGAAGGCTTAATCATTCTGCACCAATATTTAAAATCATTCTCACCGTCAATCTGAAAAATCTCTGTGGTTCCTACTTGATAACCTTCTAAAGGGTTCTTGCTTTCTAGTAAGGTTCGAATTTCTTTTCCATTTTTATCAAAGAGCTTATAGATTGCCGGTGTAGTGATGTTCGAATACCGATTGATATAAAAATTGCCTGTTGTTGCTACTTTGGCAATATTGGTTCCATTCCATGGAGTAAGATTCTCAATCTTCTTTTCGTCAATATTAATTTTATAAATCACGCGATCAACCGATCGATTTGTACCCGATAAAATCAGGTCACCGCTTTCACTTTCATAGTTTAAGATCTCGAGTATTTCAAATGCGCCAAAAGTTAATTGATCAATCAATTCTCCGCTTGTCTGAAAATGATAGAGATGCATATAACCGTCCGACTCACTGAACCAGAGCATTTCATCCTTTCTACCTTGTATAAAGAAGGGTGGGTTTTCTGGCTCTATGTAGGCCATGCTGCCCTCTTGAATAATCGTTCGGACATACTTGCCGCTTTCGATATTATAGACATTCAAGTCCATTTGATTCTGATCCCTATTCAACTCGGCAACGGCAACTTCTTTACCATTGGGAAACCAGCAGAGATTGGTCCAATAGTGATCTTCTTCTTCATACTTATTTTCCAAATAAATAACTTCTCCCTTTTCCAATGAATAGATCCCTACTCTTGCCTTTTCACTGGCACCTCCGGCCATTGGGTATTTGAATTCTACATCAGGTGCAGGCGCAATCTCATATGCTTTGCGAGAATAATCCAATACTTCTGTCTCATCTTTTTGATAAAAGGCCAAATGGCTTCCATCAGGAGACCAAAAAGTACCTTTGGATATTCCGAATTCATAGCGATGAATTGCCTGCCCACTGACCGTATCTTCTCCAAAGCTGGTTACTTGTAAAGCATCATTCTGAGGAGTAGAAACAAACAGATTATTGCCGATCGTATAGGCTATGTGCTTGCTCGCTTTATGAAAATCTGTATTCGTTCCGTTGTCCGCATGCTGAGCGACTCGACTCAACTCTCTTTTTTGAATATTGTACTCCCAATATCCTCTGAGGTGAAAGAAGTAAAAGGTATAGGGATTCACCCAATTTATCTGGGGAAACCCGCGTAAATTCGTATAGGGCGTTTGACTGATGTAACTATTTAAATGGCTCAAAGCGACAACTTCTGTTTCTTCTCCTGTTTCTGCATTCACCATCATTAGCCAATCTTGACCAGCTAAAAATTTTGTGTAGGAATACACATCACTGCCTTCAACCCATTGCAGGTCCTTTATTCGCTCAGGACCAAAAGTCGTATTCTGTTCAGCTACTGCCTGTTGTAAAGTCAGCTGTTTTTGTCCCAAACCTGAAAGCACGCTGGCCATAAAAATCAATAATATCAGTCCTCTCATATCCTAAAATTGCTTTGAAATTATCAAAAAAAGTGCCGAGAAAGAGCAATATTGGGTTTCATTCTGAAAATTGAGTTCTAATAATTGAGTTTTGATAAAAGAAGAATGAAAAAGAAGATCGATAGATCTAGCTTCATTATACTTGCATCAAAGAATTTTATATGGCTAAGAAATCCATCTTAACGCGCAAATCACTCACCTTTCTAGAGAACTACCTCAATAACTTTTCGCCAACTGGCTTTGAATCGCCTGGACAGAAAATGTGGTTGGACTATATCAAACCTTATGTGGACGATCATATTGTTGATACATACGGTTCTGTAGCTGGTATTATCAATCCTGGAAAAAAGTATAAAGTAGTGATCGAGGCACACGCAGATGAGATTTCTTGGTTTGTGCATTATATAACCAAAGATGGATTCATCTACGTGAAGCGGAACGGTGGATCTGACCATCAAATTGCTCCAGCAAAACGTGTAGTGATTCACACGAAAAAAGGACTTGTTCCAGCTGTTTTCGGCTGGCCAGCCATTCATACAAGAAGGGCCGGAGATGAAAAAGCTCCTAAATTGGACAATATATTTTTGGACACAGGTTGCAATAGCAAGGAAGAGGTCGAAAAATTAGGTGTGCACGTTGGTTGTGTGGTAACCTTCGAGGATGAATATGTCTTCCTGAATAAGAAATACCATACCGGAAGGGCTTTAGATAATAGAGCAGGTGGATTCATGATTGCGGAAGTCGCACGCCTTTTGAAACAGAACAAAGTAAAGCTTCCTTTCAGCCTCTATGTCGTTAATGCCGTGCAAGAAGAAATTGGATTGAGAGGTGCTCAAATGATAGCAGAGACCATCAGTCCGGATGTTGCCATTGTAACAGACGTTTGTCATGACACCAATACTCCAATGATCAACAAAATCAAAGAAGGAGATATTAAAGGCGGAAGTGGACCTGTTTTGACCTATGGACCGGCCGTGCAAAACAATCTTTTAGATCTGGTGATTAATGCAGCGGAAAAGAATAAAATCCCATTTCAGCGCTTAGCTGCATCGCGTTCTACAGGAACAGATACAGATGCTTTTGCCTATTCAAATAAAGGAGTTGCTTCCTGTCTTATCTCACTACCCTTAAAATATATGCATACTACTGTTGAAATGGCGCACAAAGATGATGTAGAAAATGTTATTCAATTGATGTATCAAGCTGTGAAGAGCATCAAGAATGGGCAGGATTTTAGGTATTTGAAATAGGCTGTTCTGTAGCTCAAATCTGCCCTTCGTCTGCAAAACTAAAATATCCCGATTCAGTTATAATTAAGTGGTCCAAAACGGCTATGTCCAAAACTTTACCCGCTTCTATCAATTTTTTCGTCAAGGCAATATCTTGTGAACTTGGCCGGAGGTTTCCGGATGGGTGATTGTGACAAAGGATAATTGAACTGGATACGTTTTCGAGTGCTTTCTTAAAGATGAGTTTGGCATCTGCGACAGTCCCCGCTACGCCTCCTCGACTGATCATATCATAGCCAATGACTTTATTCGCTCTGCTTAAATGCACTATCCAGAATTCTTCATAGGGCAAATCGCCTATTTTGGCTTTAAACACTTCAAAAACATCCTTGCTTGTAGTAACCTGTTTCCGCTTGACACTTTCTTCAGCTCCCCTTCTTCGACCCAATTCAATTGCGGCAAGAATACTTATGGCCTTTGCTTCACCAATACCGCTGAACTTACGTGTCAGTTCCTTAATACTTGCACGGCCCAAGTCTTTCAAGTTATTCTCATATTCTTTCAAAACGCGCTTAGACAAATCCACTGCAGTTTCTTTTCGATTACCCGAGCCGATAAGAATGGCGATCAACTCTGCATCAGACAAGGCCTCTTTTCCCTTTAAAAGCATTTTCTCGCGAGGGCGGTCATCTTCTGCCCATTGTTTGATGCTATTTTTTTCGGTTTTGTGCATTTCTTACAAGAATAAAGATTAAAGAAAAAAGATTAAAAACGCTTTCCAAAGCCAAAAGACGCGCGACCATAAAACTCGCCATTCTCTTCTGGGCTTAAAACATTTCTTCCCAGATCCGTTTCAAAAAACCCTAACCAATTCGCCTTGCTTGCAAGTTTAACTCCAATTCCAAAGCCAAATCCCGCACCGTACTTTTCATTTTCATCAAATGTCTCATAAAATGCTGAATTGAAGCTAAAATAAGCCCCATTGAAATCAATCCTGTTTTGCAAGCTCTTGCTGTATTTTGGCATGATCATATAAGAATAAGCAATATCATCATCAAACGAATAAATCAGAACCGCTTCAAAACAATCTGTATTCTTGAAATTTTTTGCATAAGAAATATCAATTGCCCCAAGCAACCAATTAAAGGAATTCAACTTTATTTCATTTGAAGGTTGAAGCACTATAGTTGAATCTTGAGCTGATAAAAAAATGGAATTAAAAGTGAATACTAAAACCATTATCCACCTCATAACTGTCAATTTTTCTTAAAGGAATAAAAAAAACCCTGAAGTTCACATCCTTGAGGAAATGAATTCAGGGTTCAATCTTTTTGGCTAGGAATAATCCTTATAATCCAGCTACGTGTCGCGTTAACTTAGATTTCAAGTTTCCGCCCTTGTTCTTGTGAATAATGTTCTTTTTAACCAAACGATCAATAAGACCAACTACAGCAGGCAATTGCTCGCTCGCATCTTTTTTATCTGTCGTTGCTCTCAACTTTCTAACCGCATTTCTGGTCGTCTTGTGAGCGTACTTATTTCTCAGTCGTTTCTTTTCGTTTGAACGAATTCTCTTTATTGCTGATTTATGATTAGCCATATGCTTTTAAATCTAGTAGCCCGTAGGGGAATCGAACCCCTCTTGCCAGGATGAAAACCTGGAGTCCTAGCCGATAGACGAACGGGCCAAATTTTAATTTTCAAAAATTGGAGTGCAAATGTATAACATTTTTCATTTGCAACAAACATAAATCCAAGCTATTGTACCTAAATTCTGTCCCAATTTTAGAGATTATAGGTACGGAAAAGCCCTTAAAGAGTTGCATGTTTGCACATATTCAATCTTGCCTGTTTATTCGCTGTCCGGTGTATCGCCAGTAAATTGAAATCCGAGTCGCTTTCCGGTCTGAATTTTTAAGTCACTGCTTAATTCTTGAATTTGGCTCACCGTCAACATTTGGATCTCGTTATAAGGAGGTACGTATAGATCGAATGCGAGCGTATAAAGCAAGGCGCTTTGTATGATTTTCTTCATTTGATCTTCGGTGAACTCATTATTCACAAAATCATTGAACAAATAACCCATTTGACGCTTTCCTTCAACCAAAAAATGATTGTCCTTATTAATGAATATCCTACCAATCATATATCCCAGGTCATTGACCCTGTTCATCTTAAGGGAGTCATATAAAAAATTATAAATGTGAATGATCCCAACAAAAGATCTGCCCTCGTCTTCTTTTATATATCCGGTTTTCCAAACATGACTTGTTTGGTCAAATTGGAAGACATTGGTATGCATGTGAAAAACTAGCGTGTCTCCCCCTACCGTTAAACGGCAATCGTATTCACCTCTTGAATTATACTCCGCTCGTATACGTTTATCAAAACCGTGAATTTCATCTTGGACATTCTTATGATATCCTTGAATGACATCTTTGAATTTATCCCATTGAGAGGTAAGGTTTTCAAAGACATTTCTCTTAAGACATGCTTTGTCTTTAATCGTCTGAATAATGAGTTCGTCTGTTTTGGGATCCGTCATAGTTTAATAAGCTTTTGCAAATAATACGCGCTGTTTTGAAGGGTTGCCAGAAAAAATGCATTTACCCTCTTCCAGTGGGCTATCAAATGGAATATTCCGAATTGTTGCTTTTGTTTCTTCCTTTATCGCATTTTCAGATTCTTCAGTCCCGTCCCAATGCGCTAAAACGAAACCTCCTTTATTCTCTATAATGTCCTTAAACTCTTCCCAATTATCGGCTCTATGCGTATTTGTTTCTCTGAATTTAAGTGCCTTATCGAATAAATTCGCTTGAATTTCATCCATCAAAGCCACTACTCTTTCTGCTGCTTTTTCTATAGGAACGAGTTCTTTTTCTTTTGTGTCTCTACGAGCAATCTCAATGGTTCCGTTCTCGATATCCCTTCTTCCGAGTGCCAGACGAACAGGGATTCCTTTCATTTCGTATTCTGCGAATTTCCAACCTGGTTTTTTCGTATCGTTATCATCTAATTTGATTGAGACACCTTCTGCTTTTATTGCATCAATAATGGGTTGAGCTTTTTCTTGGATTAATTTGAGCTCATCTTCTCCTTTAAAAATAGGCACAATAACAGCTTGAAGTGGAGCTAGTTTAGGCGGAAGAACCAATCCATCATCATCCGAATGGCTCATAATTAAAGCACCAATTAATCGGGTAGACACTCCCCATGAAGTCGCCCAAACCAAGTCTTGTTTTCCTTCCTTGTCCGTGAATTTCACATCAAAGGCTTCTGCAAAATTTTGACCTAAAAAATGAGACGTTCCAGCCTGCAAAGCCTTACCATCTTGCATTAACGCTTCAATGGAATAGGTGTCCTCAGCACCAGCAAATCGCTCGCTCTCTGACTTGACCCCTTTGACCACAGGTACCGCCATGAAGTTTTCTGCAAAGTCTGCATAGACATCTAGCATCTGTCTGGTCTCTTTCAATGCTTCTTCTTTACTTGCATGGGCTGTATGTCCTTCTTGCCAGAGAAATTCCGCTGTTCTGAGAAAAAGACGAGTTCGCATTTCCCAACGCATTACGTTCGCCCATTGATTTATTAAAATGGGTAAATCGCGATAAGATTGGATCCAACCTTTGTAGGTATTCCAAATTATTGCTTCAGAAGTGGGTCGTATAATCAGCTCTTCCTCAAGACTTGCTTTAGGATCTACAATTAATTTACCGGGATTCTCTTCGTCCGTCTTTAATCTATAGTGGGTAACAACCGCACATTCTTTAGCAAAACCTTCTGCATTTTTTTCTTCAGCTTCGAAAAGACTCTTGGGTACAAGAAGGGGAAAATAAGCGTTTTGATGACCAGTATCCTTGAACATTTTGTCCAATGCACTTTGCATCTTTTCCCAAATTCCATAACCATGCGGCTTAATGACCATACATCCGCGCACATCAGAATGTTGCGCTAAATCGGCTTTTTCTACCAATTCATTGTACCATTTTGAGTAATCTTCTTCTCGCGATATCAAATTTTTGCCCATCTTCGTATATTCTGGTATGGATTTTGCATCACATTTAACAAAATTTTAACTTTTATATTTTTTTAAACGATTTGCAAAATTTGAGGTCAAATAAACAAATAATGAATATCTCCATGAAAAATTCACTCTTTTTATTCGCTTTGTTACTTTTCTTAGCTTCTTGTTCAAAAAACAAGCAGACAACCGCATATGTAGAAGACGACATTTACTGGACTGCATCTGATGATGTGGCCTATGTAGATTACTCTGGTTATACAGATGCTGAATCTGACGACTATTATGACGAGAATGAAGCAAAGTCATTGGAAGAGGGAACAGTCATCAACAATTACTATGGAGATAACTTTTATGGCAACACAAATCGATTTAGAAGATACAATGCCTTAACTGGATTCTATTTTTACGATCCCTTTTGGGGCTACACCCCTTATAGGCCATTTCGACCATGGAGAACTGGAGTAAGTGTTTTTGCAAGTCCCTGGGGATGGTCTACTGCATGGGGATATAATTCATGGAATACAGGATGGAATTCACCTTGGTATGGTGGTGGATGGGGGAATCCTTATGCATGGAATGGCTACTATGGATGGAATGATCCCTTCTGGGGTTGGAATTCTCCGTGGAATGGTGGCGGATGGGGAAATCCCTACGCATGGAATTACGGTTGTCCGGGATTTGGAAACCCCTATGGCTGGTACGGTGCATCAGCTGACCAAGGAATTGGCTCAAATACTTATTTTGGAAACAGGTTGTCTTTGACGGCAGCAAGTACTTCAACATCAAATCCATATACTTATGAGTCCAAGCCGGCTGTAAATCACAATAACTACAGCTTTGACCGCCCAAATAATTCCATTGGAAATAATGATTTTGTAGAGAGACCTTCAAATAATATATTGATAAGCAAGCCCGGAGCTGGATCTACAGTAAATAGACCCAGCGTTGCCTCTGATCAAGCTCGTCCAAGTAGTTCAACGGAAGTCCAGTCACGTCCAAGTATTTCTGAAAGCCGACCTTCTGCAGTCACTGAACGACCTGAATCCAACAGTTCGAGACCTTCAGCGACAAACTCAAATTCGGCTACGACTAGGCCTTCCCTAAGCAGCACTCAAAGTAATTCATCTAGAGGTGAAAACCTTAAGCCTAGCTCAAACGATGCGAAGCCAAGTAATAGCACACAGACAGAAAATGTGCGCAGAATAAGCAACAGATCAAGTTCAAATGGCTATAGCAGACCAAAAAATTCTGGTCAGAGTCGTTCGAACAGTTCGTATGGCAATTCGAGGCCTTCACGCTCCAACAAGAGTCATAACAGAAGTTCTAATTCATCGAATTCGAATAGAAGCTATAATAGAAGTTCTAACTCATCGAATTCGAATAGAAGCTACAATAGAAGTTCAAATTCGTCTAGATCGAACAAGAGTTACAACAGAAGTTCGGGCTCTTCAAGATCAAGTGGAAGTTATTCTAGAAGTTCAGGTTCGAGAAGTTCTTCAGGGTCAAGAAGCTCTGGCTCAAGCAGAAGTTCACGCTCAAGAGGTAAATAATTCTCAATAGCCACTGACATGTATAAATACATTTTAATAGTTGCCGGAATACTGGCAAGCGGAATTCTTACAGCCCAGAACGAAGTCGATGCACTAAGGTATTCATTCACTGACTTCAATGGCTCAGCGAGATATACAGGCATGGCAGGATCAATGGGCGCTCTTGGAGGAGATCTTTCTGCCATATATGGAAATCCGGCTTCCATCGCAGTTTACCGATCAAGCGAATTTTCGCTATCTCCGGGGATAAGCATCAACAATTCGGAGGCCGTTCATTATGGAACTACGATGAGCGACAGCAAGTTAAATTTCAATCTAGGTAATTTAGGTTTTGCCCTTGCTTTTCCAGGAAGAGAAGGCTCCAAGATAAAATACAGTCATTTTGGGGTTAATTACAATCGCATTCAGGAATTTCAAAACAACTATAGTATTCAAGGCACCAATAGCGCCAGTTCTTTATCAGATGTATTCGCCAATCAAGCGAACGGACTCGACTTCAATAATTTTCAGAACGAGTTGCCATTCACTTCTTTTTTGGCTTGGGAAACCTTTTTAATCAATCCTACTGGAGCTACTAATGAGTACGTCTCTGAATTCCCAGGTGGAGAATTGGAGCAGATAAAATACATAGAAACGAAAGGACGTGTAAGCCAAACGGACCTGGCATTCGGATTAAACTATGACGATCGATTACATGCAGGAGCAAGCATTGGGCTCACGGGTATCCAATATACTGAAGAGTCTACGTATAGAGAATTAATCCGAGAAGACTATGCCAATGATCAGTTGGAGGATTGGACGTATTTGGAAGAGCTTGAAACGAGCGGAACAGGAATTAATTTCAATATTGGATTGATCTATAAAATTACAGACGCAATTAGATTGGGAGGTGCATGGCACTCTCCTACTTATTTTTATGAACTCGAAGATATATGGCGGAGTAGTTTAAGCACGAATTTCCAGGGAGGAGAATCTTATTCTCAAAACAGTCCCGATGGCTTCAATATCTATAATTTAAGAACTCCATCTCGCTACCAAGCTAGCATTGCTTATGTATTGGGTAAAAAAGGATTGATTAACATAGACTACGAATCGGTTAATTACGCTGGTTCTAAGTTGAATCCCTCTCAAAATAGCCCAGCTGATTTCACTTTTGCGAATGAAGAAATAAGCAAACAATATCAACAGGCCAATAACATTAGAATTGGAGGAGAGTATAGATTTTTACCCTTAAGTGTGCGCGCGGGATTTGCCTATTATGAAAATCCATTTCAAGAAAACATCGCTACCCAGAGTCCTGAGCGACTTATTATTGCAGCTGGATTGCGATTTAAACTGAGCGCATGGTCATATTTCGATTTCGCACTGAAACATACGCGATTCGAAAATGACTTATACCTCTATGACCCAGCCTTAGTCCAAGCAACAAGTCTGAGGCATGAAAACAATACCTTTCGATTTACTTACGGAACGAGATTTTAAAAGCTTAAGCTTTAGCTTTTGCCTTTCTTGAAGTACGCTTTTTTGGTTTTTCTTCCACTGGTGCTTTTTCACCCTTGTCTACCAAAATTCTTCCACAATGTTCGCATACGATAATCTTCTTGTGAGATTTGATATCAAGTTGACGCTGAGGTGGAATCTTATTAAAGCACCCTCCACAGGCATCTCTCTCAACTGAAACTACTGCTAAGCCATTTCTTGCATTGCTTCGAATCCTTTTATAGGCAGCAATCAATCTATCATCTATGACTTTTTCAGCCGCTTTGGATTTCTTCAGCATCGAGCTTTCTTCTTTCTCCGTTTCAGCAATGATCTGATCTAATTCTCCTTTTTTGGTTTTTAAGTCTTTCGAGCGACCTTTTAATACCTCTTTAGATTCTTCGATCAGCACTTTTTTTGCATCCATCATTGCACCAAATTCTTTGATGCGCTTTTCTGCTAACTGAATTTCCAAATCTTGAAATTCAATTTCTTTATTCAGAGATTCGAACTCTCTGTTATTTCTTACTTTACTTTGCTGCCCTTCGTATTTCTTTATTGCAGCTTTAGATTCCTTTATGGCATTTTTCTTTTCTGCTACTTGCTCGTCCAGACTTTGGATCTCTTCTTCCAATTTAGAAAGTCTCGTTTCTAGACCTTGCACCTCATCTTCTAAATCCTGAACTTCCAAAGGAAGCTCTCCTCTAGTGAACCGAATCTCATCAATTTTAGAATCTATTTGTTGTAGTGTCCATAAAGCTTCAAGCTTCTGTTCAATGATGTTTTCTGATTTTGTTGCCATATTTTTCTAATAATAATTAACGGGATTTGTATTGATCTCCGTCAAAAGGACGACAAAATTAGGAAATTTTTCTTTTAAGCGATCACTTAATAGCTCTATTGTAAAGGCTTCGCTTTCATAATGACCAATATCAGCTATTACTATTTGATTATCGGCATCAAAAAATTCATGGTATTTGAAGTCTGCACTAAGATAAACATCTGCCCCTTGGGCTTTAGCAGCCGCTAATCCAAAACTACCTGAGCCGCCCATCAAGGCAATTTTTCTTACTTGTTCTTTTACTGTCTTAGTATGCCTAATAACAGAAACGTTCATTTGACTTTTCAATAAATCGAAAAAAGAGCTTATGGTCATTTCATTTTCTAACATTCCTATCATCCCTGAACCTACGAATTGATATTCATTCTCCATTTGCAATAACTGATAGGCAACTTCTTCGTAAGGATGCACTTCATTCAATTTGTGCATTATTGGAGAGGTCAAATGAGCAGGAAATACAAGCTCAACTTTTATTTCTTCTCCTTTATGCAAGACATTCTTCTCTCCAATATGAGGCGAGGCCTTGTCATTCGGCATAAAAGTACCTTGACCATGCAAATTAAAACTGCAATGCGAATAATTTGTAAAGTCCCCAGCACCAAGTTCAAAAAGCGCTGTTCTGACTTTATCCGCTTCCTCTGTTGGGCAATATACTTCAAGCTTCCTTAACAAGGTCTTTTTTGGAATAAGTACTTTTTGATTTTGAAGACCAATCCGATCGGCTATTTTCGAATTAACACCATTGTGAACATTATCCAAATTGGTGTGAATCGCGAATATTGCGATATCATTCTTAATAGCCTTAATCACAACTCTTTCTACATAATTCTTACCATTGATTTTCTTCAGTCCTTTGAAGACAATTGGATGATGAGCTACAATTAAGTTACAATCTTTTTCTATGGCCTCTTCTATAGTCTGTTCTAGACAGTCTAACGTGCATAATAAGCCTTTGAAATCCCAATTCTTATCTCCACATATGAGGCCTGAATTATCATAGCTCTCTTGATATGAAGGAGGAGCCCAAGATTCTAAGAAAGAAATAATCTCTTTTATTTTCATTGACACGAAGATAAAAGAGCAAAAGAAAACCCCAATTCTCATTGCGAAAATTGGGGCTATTCAAATATTTTCTTCAGGTATTTACTTGAAGCTCTTCACATGTGAGTCAATTTGCCGATGCAATCCAATACCTCTCAGGTCCTTTCCTTTTGCCACGATAACTCCACTTTCATCGATCAAAAATGCAGTAGGTATAGATCGGACACCATAAGAAGCAGCTGCTGCTGACTTCCAACCTTTTAAATCACTAACATGATATTTCCATTTTAAACCATCTTTGGCAATTGCGCCTTTCCAGCTTTCTTTTGTTTTATCTAAGGAAACAGAGAATACCTCAAATCCCTTAGCGCTCTTGAATTTTGCCTTTTTATACTTATCGTATGCAGAGACTACATTTGGATTTTCCCTTCGACACGGTCCGCACCATGAAGCCCAGAAATCAATAAGAACAATGTTCCCTTTTAAGTCAGCAAGGCTCATAACTTTACCATCAGGCCCTTCAAATTCAATATTTGGAGCTATGTCCCCAACATTAGTTCCAACTTTAGGAGCATCTGATGTCATCGACATTAAAAACAAAGCCGCTCCCAAAACGAGGGTGATATTTCTGATTTTTTTCATTATCTCAATTTTCTTTACAAAAATAATGTATTTATCGTTTTTATTCTGCTTTAACTAAAGGCTCTTAATTACAAATACCAAGCCAGAATTGTAGTCTTTTCAGTACTTATTGAATACGTATGGGAAAGCAATTCGTTACCGCAGATAGTAATTCGCCTTGCATGTGGGACATTGACTATACTTTTCTTTTTGTTTCAATTTGATTCCATCTAAATGTTTGACGACAAACTCATGAATAAATGCATGATTCGACTCATGATTATTTACATCTATTTGCTTGTCTTTAGCACGTTTACAGTATTTAATCTACCATGCCTGCTTGCTCCATCACTATGATCAAATTTCTTATGTTGACGGCATTTGAAGTTTTTTTTCCTCCCAAAAGCCCATCAATAAAGCACATTACGCCACGCGGTTAATATTGGCGCCTAAAGCTTTTAAACGTGTATCTATATTTTGATAACCTCTGTCTATTTGATGCACATTGTGAATTGTACTCTTACCACTTGCAGATAAGGCAGCAATAAGCAGAGAGACTCCCGCTCGAATATCTGGTGATGTCATTGAAATTCCCTTCAATGGGTATTTTTTATCGATACCAATAACGGTAGCACGGTGAGGATCACATAAAATAATTTGCGCGCCCATATCGATCAATTTATCTACAAAAAACAATCGGCTCTCAAACATTTTCTGATGGACTAGAACAGAGCCTTTAGCTTGCGTGGCAGTAACCAAAATAATGCTTAACAAGTCTGGCGTGAATCCCGGCCAAGGTGCATCCGCTACGGTTAAGATAGAACCATCAATAAAGGTCTCAATTTCATAATGATCTTGAGCTGGAACGAATAAATCTTCTCCCCTTCTTTCTAACTGAATACCTAACCTTCTGAAAATTAAAGGTATTTGACCTAATTCGTCATACGCAACATCTTTTATGGTAATCTCGGAAGATGTCATGGCAGCCAGCCCGATAAAACTGCCTATTTCAATCATGTCGGGCAAGCATCGGTGATCGGTACCTCCTAAAGAATCAACCCCTTCTATCTTCAACAAATTTGAACCAATGCCTCTTATCTTCGCACCCATTCTATTCAGCATTTTGCAAAGCTGTTGCAAATAAGGTTCACACGCGGCATTATAAATGGTAGTTTCACCTTCAGCTAAAACAGCAGCCATCACAATATTTGCTGTTCCGGTTACTGAAGCTTCATCCAACAACATATATGTTCCCTTCAGTTGTTTCGCCTCAACTCCATAGAAACTGCTATCTGCCTCGTATTTAAATTCTGCACCTAAATCAATGAAGCCTTGAAAATGCGTATCTAATCTTCTTCTCCCGATTTTATCTCCGCCTGGTTTGGGTATATACCCTTTTCCAAATCTCGCTAACAATGGTCCGACAATCATTATTGACCCTCTTAGGCCTGCTCCCTTTTCTTTAAATTCGGGAGAACTCAAATAATCAAGGTCAATATCGTCTGCTTGAAATGAATAGGTTTCATGTCCTACATGCTCAACTTTAGATCCTAGGCTGCTAAGCAAATCCATTAATCTGCGAACATCTACGATATCAGGTATATTCGAAATTGTTACTTTTTCAGCCGTAAGTAGGGTCGCTGAAATAATTTGAAGCACTTCGTTCTTGGCTCCCTGAGGAATAATCTCTCCATTTAAAGGTTGTCCTCCAATGACTTCAAATGTTCCCATTTAATATCTTCTTCTTCTGTTTGAGTTCTTGCCCTTTTTTGATCCTCCTTTGGAACCCATTTTTCTTTTCACTTTTCTGTTTGAGCTAATGATATCTGAGGTAGCTGCAAATTGAACTTCTTCAGGGCTAACTTTTAGTTTACCATCTGATAATTCTTCGATGTGAGCCAAAATCACTTCATCTCTGACACTATCGCGATTCCATGTTAAATAAAAACGCTTCATGAGATTGGCTATTAGATTTACCAAATATTTTTTCTCATCTGGATTCTCAATCTCGCATGCCTTTTTAATTAAATCTTGAACTGCTTTTCCATAATGACCATACTTTGGTCGTCCAGCAGGATAGGGAATACGTTCAGGCCTTTCTTGAAAAGTTTCTCTAGCTGGGACCGGATAAGGTGATTCTACATCTAGATCAAAATCCGCCATAATATAAAGGTGATCCCAAAGTTTGTGGGTATAATCTTCGACATCTCTCAAATGAGGATTGAGCTGTCCCATTAGGTTGATGATAGCGCTTGCAACTTTATTTCTTTCTTCTCTGTCTTCAACTGTTTTGCAAAAATTCACCATCTTCTGAACATTTCTGCCGTATTCTGGAAGAGAAAGGTGAGGACGTGTCGAATTATACTCTAAATCTGTCATTGTAAAATTTTGAGGGTCAAATGTAATTAATTCAATCGACTGATAAGATCAATTTTTAGAACTGTTCAAGATCTTCAATTTCGCAAACTTCAATAGCAACTGTTTGTTGCCTGCTCTACTAAAAAAAATTGTCGCCTTTAGGTTCGGGCTTTCTCCTTCAATCTTGATCACTTTCCCTTTCCCAAATTTAAGATGCATTACTTCATCGCCCACATTCAAGCTTAATAACTCATTACTTATATTGCCTGTTGCCCGAGTAACTTTTTTTAACGATTTTCCCGATTTAGCTCGAGGAATAAATTGTTCGGGTTTACGGGTAACGGGTTTTTTGTTCCAGCCTGACCCAAAACCTGCATCTTCACCCCAATTATTAAAATTGGTTCGGACATCACTATCTGGAGCGTCTAAGTATTTCTTATCAATTTCTTCAATAAAACGGCTCGGTTCTGAATAGATCAAATTTCCCCATCTGAATCGTGAAGTAGCATAGGATAAAGTGCACTTTTTCATTGCTCTGGTTATTGCCACATAAAACAATCTTCTTTCTTCCTCTAATTCAGTCCTTGAGTTCATCGACATTTGAGATGGAAACAAATTCTCTTCCATGCCCACGACAAATACATAGGGAAACTCAAGGCCTTTAGCCATATGGATTGTCATCAAAGAAATATGATCATTTTCTTCTGGATTCTCACTATCGGAATCAGCATCGGTGAGCAAAGCCACATCTAGAAGAAACTCGCTCAAAGTTTGCACTCCACCTTCTTGATTTTCCTGTTCTGAAAAATCTTTAAGAGCATTCAGTAATTCCTGGATATTCTCATAACGTGCAACACCTTCTGGACTCTTATCTGTATAGAGCTCTTTAAGAATACCAACATGCTTTGCCACTTCATATCCAAGGTCATAAGCCTTTGTATATTCCAAGGCACTGGCGAATCTCATTATCATTGTTGTGAAGTCTATCAACTTTCGCTTGATCGAACTATTCACTTTTAGCTCATACTTTTCTGTATTCGCGATAACTTCCCAAAGAGAAACACCATTATCATTTGCAGCAAGAATTATCCTATCCAAACTCGTTTTCCCAATACCTCTTGCAGGATAATTAATAACCCTTTTAAGTGCCTCTTCATCATTATGATTGCATATCAGGCGATAATAGGCCAGGAGGTCTTTGATTTCCTTTCTTTGGTAGAATGACAAGCCTCCGTATATCTTGTACGGCAAATTAATTTTTCTCAAAGACTCTTCAATCGCCCTTGATTGCGCATTCGTTCTATACAAGACAGCAAAATCTTGGTGCTTCAATTGCGCAGACATTTTAATTTGAAAAATCTGATCGGCAACAAAGCTCCCTTCCTCATTATCTGAATGATTTCTCACAACCTTAATCTTATCTCCATCTCCATTTTCTGTCCAGACCACCTTTTCAATACGGTCTTTGTTCTTATCAATCAAAGAATTTGCAGCTTCAACTATATTCTTCGTAGATCGATAATTTTGCTCCAACTTAAAAAGTTGACACTCATGATAATCTTTTCTGAAGTTTAGTATGTTCTGGATGTTTGCTCCTCGGAAAGCGTAAATACTTTGAGCATCATCGCCAACAACGCATATGTTTTCATGCACAGCAGCAATTTTCTTTACAATTAAATATTGTGAGTAATTCGTATCTTGATACTCATCTACCAAAACATGATTGAATTTGTGCTGATAAGTGTAGAGCGCTTCTGGAAAATCTCTAAATAACACATTGGTTTTGTAGAGCAAGTCGTCAAAATCCATTGCTCCAGCTTTATAACATCTTAAACAATATTCTGCATATACCACCCCCATTTGATCTCTTCCACTCTGACTATCTTCATACATGATCTCCTCATTCGCCATATAAGCCTTAGGGCCAATAAGGTTATTCTTCGAATTTGAAATACGGCTATACACCCCATTGGGTTTGTAGATTTTATCGTCAAGTTTTTTTTCCTTCAATATCGTCTTAATCAAACTCTTAGAGTCTTGCGTATCATAAATGGTAAAGTTTGAGGGGTAACCGAGCTTCTCCGCCTCAAATCTCAGAATTCTGGCAAAAATGGAATGGAAGGTCCCCATCCAAATATTTTTGGCTTCTGATTCACCAATAATACTGGCTATGCGACTTTTCATCTCCCTGGCAGCTTTATTCGTAAATGTCAGCGCTAAAATCCGAAACGGATCTGTTCCATTCTGAATTAAATTCGCGATGCGATAAGTCAACACTCTCGTTTTACCAGAACCCGCGCCAGCTATGACCATCATAGGACCGCTCAATTTCTCAACAGCATTACGCTGCCTTTCATTCAAATCGCTCAAAAAATTCATTGCTCAAAAATAGAATTTATCCTTCGAATTGCACTTTGAATTATTCGTGCAAAAATTAACATTGGAAAATCCCTTGGTTTTAACCAAAAATAAAAAAATGATTATCGCCATAAAGTGGTGATTTCCAGGAACTAATCTCACAAAAATTCGTATTGCTCTAAATCCAACCAAAAAAAGGTGATTTTATTGAATTACAGGGGTTGATTTGTAAAGAAAAAAGCATACATTTGCACCCCCTTAAAAAGAGGGCTTTTTGTTATTGGAATAAATTATAAGTAGAAAATATGCCTACAATTCAACAATTAGTGAGAAAAGGACGCATCTCCAAAAAGAAGACAAGTAAGTCTGCTGCATTGCAGTCTTGTCCTCAAAGAAGAGGTGTTTGTGTGAGAGTATACACCACCACTCCTAAGAAGCCAAACTCAGCAATGAGAAAGGTTGCCAGAGTTAGATTGACGAATGGAAATGAAGTGAATGCTTACATCGGAGGAGAAGGACACAATTTGCAAGAGCACTCGATTGTACTTGTAAGAGGTGGAAGAGTTAAGGACTTACCTGGTGTTCGTTATCACATCGTTCGTGGGGCTTTGGATACTGCAGGTGTTGAAGGCAGACTTCAGAGAAGATCGAAGTACGGAGCAAAAAGACCTAAGAAATAAATCTTAAAGGAAGATGAGAAGAAAAAGAGCCAAACAGCATGTTATCTTGCCCGATCCGAAATTTAACGAAACATTGGTTACCAAATTCGTCAACAATCTGATGTTGGATGGGAAAAAGAGTAAAGCCTTTGACATTTTTTACAAGGCGATGGACATCATTGAGGAGAAAACAAAGGAAAACGGGCTAGAAACGTTCAAGACTGGTTTAAGTAACGTGACTCCTGCCGTTGAGGTGAGATCTCGAAGAGTCGGAGGTGCAACCTTTCAAATTCCAACTCCTATTCGCGATAGCAGAAAACTTTCTCAAGGGATGAAATGGATGATCAAATATTCAAGGCAACGAAACGAAAAGGGAATGGAGAATAAATTGGCTGCAGAAATTATGGCTGCTGCCAAAGAAGAAGGTGGAGCATACAAGAAAAAAGAGGATACGCATAGAATGGCGGAAGCAAACAAAGCTTTCTCCCATTTTAGATTCTAATATATTAATGTACTAAAGAGATGTCAAAAAGAGATTTAAAATTTACGAGAAACATTGGAATTGCGGCTCACATTGATGCCGGAAAAACTACAACTACAGAGCGTATCTTATATTATGGTGGTGTAAGCCATAAAATTGGTGAAGTACACGATGGTGCTGCAACAATGGACTGGATGGAACAAGAGCAGGAAAGAGGAATTACCATTACTTCTGCTGCTACTACCCTAAACTGGAATTACAGAGATCAGGATTATCACGTGAACATCATTGACACTCCTGGCCACGTTGATTTTACAGTAGAGGTGAACCGTTCTTTAAGAGTATTGGATGGATTGGTTTTCCTATTTTCTGCAGTAGACGGTGTAGAACCTCAGTCCGAAACGAACTGGAGACTTGCAAATAACTACAACGTACCTCGTATTGGATTTGTGAATAAAATGGACCGTCAAGGTGCTGATTTCTTAGCTGTTTGTCAGCAAGTGAAAGAAATGCTTGGCAGCCATGCATTGCCTCTTCAATTAAATATAGGAGCCGAAGATGATTTCAAAGGTGTGGTTGATTTGATCAATTTCCGAGGAATTGTTTGGAATGAACACGATCAGGGAATGACCTATGAAGAAGTGGAGATTCCTGCAGATATCATTGATGAGGCCAGAGAGTTAAGAGGTCAACTTCTTGAAGCTGTTGCTGAATTTGACGATACCTTAATGGAAAAGTATTTCGAAGATGAAAATTCATTGACTGAGAGAGAAATACTTGATGCCTTGAGAGAAGCTACAATCGCTGGAAAAGTTGTTCCAATGATGTGTGGATCTGCATTTAAGAATAAAGGTGTACAAGCAATGTTGGATATGGTGATGGAAATTCTTCCTTCTCCAATAGACACACCGGCAATCGAAGGAATTAATCCTAAAACGGATGAACCTGCTTCTAGAAAACCAAGTATTGAAGAGCCCTTTGCGGCTTTGGCTTTCAAAATTGCAACAGACCCATTTGTTGGAAGATTGTGCTTTACGAGAGCATATTCAGGTGTATTGGATGCAGGTTCATATGTATGGAATAGCCGTTCTTCAAATAAAGAACGTATTTCAAGAATTTTCCAAATGCATGCCAACAAGCAAAATTCAATTGAACAGTTACAAGCTGGTGATATTGCTGCTTTGGTAGGGTTTAAAGACATTAAAACTGGAGACACGCTTTGTGCACAGGATGCACCTATTGTATTGGAATCTATGGATTTCCCTGATCCAGTGATCGGTATTGCAATTGAACCGAAAACACAGGCAGATGTCGATAAACTGGGAATTGCTTTAGGGAAGTTATCCGAAGAGGATCCAACGTTCCAAGTAAAAACAGATGAGGACTCTGGACAAACAGTAATCTCAGGAATGGGAGAGCTTCACTTGGATATCATCATGGATCGATTGAAAAGAGAATTCAAGGTTGAGTGTAACCAAGGTGCTCCCCAGGTGGCTTACAAGGAATCTATTCAAGGTCGTGTTGAGCACAGAGAAATTTATAAAAAGCAATCTGGTGGACGTGGTAAATTTGCAGATATCAGCGTAGTTATTTCTTCGGCTGACGAGGAGCAGGAAGATGAACTGTCTTTTGTAAATAATATTAAAGGGGGTAACATTCCTAAAGAATTTATCCCTTCAGTAGAAAAAGGATTTAAGGCGGCTATGACCAATGGTGTATTAGCTGGCTTCCCTATGGATAGAATGAAAGTTGAATTGAATGATGGTTCTTTCCACGCAGTCGATTCAGATTCATTATCATTTGAAATTTGTGCGAAGATGGCATATAGAAATGCCCTTCCGCAAGCAAGCCCAGTTCTTCTTGAGCCTATTATGAAACTTGAAGTTTTGACGCCAGAAGAAAACATGGGTGATATTGTTGGTGACTTGAACAGAAGAAGAGGCGTTGTTGAAGGCATGGGTGACAGAGCAGGATCTAAGGTGGTAAAAGCCAAAGTTCCTTTGTCAGAAATGTTCGGATACGTGACTACTTTGAGAACAATTTCTTCTGGTAGAGCAACATCAACAATGGAATTTTCAAACTACTCTGCAGCGCCTCAAAATGTTGCAAAGGATGTAATAGATAAAGCACAAGGTAAAGTTCAAGCTTAAGCTTATGAGTCAGAAAATTAGAATAAAGTTGAAGTCTTTTGATCACAATTTAGTAGACAAATCTGCTGAGAAGATTGTGAAGACTGTAAAGACTACGGGAGCAGTAGTAAGTGGTCCAATTCCACTTCCTACGCACAAACGCATCTATACGGTTTTAAAGTCACCACACGTGAATAAGAAAGCAAGAGAGCAGTTTGAGTTGAACTCATATAAAAGATTATTAGACATCTACAGCTCTTCTTCGAAGACTGTAGATGCTTTGATGAGAATGGAACTTCCAAGTGGAGTTGAAGTTGAAATCAAAGTCTGATTATAAAGAATTAGTACAATGTTAGGTATACTAGGTAAAAAAATAGGAATGACAGCTGTCTTCGATGAAAATGGTAAAAATCAGCCATGTACAATCGTAGAAGCAGTTCCTAATGTCGTGACTCAAATCAAAACGGAAGATTCAGACGGCTACAATGCCGTTCAAATCGGATGGGGTGACAAGAGTGAAAAGAATACCACTAAGCCTCTTCAGGGACATTTCAAAAAAGCGAAAACCGACCCAAAAAGAAAGTTGGTTGAGTTGAGAGACTGTGATCTTGAAGTAAATGTTGGTGACACCATTACTATCGAAAATTTTGCAGAAGGGGAGTTTGTTGATGTAACAGGAACTTCGAAAGGTAAAGGTTTCCAAGGTGTTGTAAAGCGACACAATTTTGGTGGTGTTGGACAGGCGACTCACGGTCAGCACAACAGATTGAGAGCACCAGGTGCTATCGGTGCGGCTTCTGATCCGGCAAGAGTATTTAAAGGAATGCGAATGGCTGGTCAAATGGGTAATGAGCGAGTGACAACTACCAACCTAAAAATTGTAAAAATTATTCCTGAACAAAACCTATTGTTTATTAAAGGTTCTGTTCCTGGATTTAACGGTGCAACTGTTTTAGTTAAGAAGTAATGGAATTAGCGGTAACTACAACAAGCGGAAGCAAGGGCAAAAAGGTCAAACTCAGTGATTCAATTTTTGGGATTGAACCAAACGATCACGCTATTTACCTTGATGTCAAATTGATTCTTGCTAATAGAAGACAAGGTACTCACAAGGCGAAGGAAAGAGGTGAAATTACAGGAAGTACCAAAAAAATTAGAAAACAGAAAGGAACAGGTGGTGCACGAAGAGGTAGCATCAAAGATCCTTTATTAAGAGGTGGAGGAACCATCTTTGGTCCTCGACCGAGAAGCTATGGTTTCAAACTCAATAAAAAAGTTAAGAAACTGGCGAAAAGATCCGCTTTGAGCTATAAAGCAAAGGAAGAAGCACTTACTGTTTTGGAAGACTTTAAAATGGAAGCACCAAAAACAAAAGAATTTGCTGGGATCTTAGACAATATCAAAGTGAGTGATAAAAAATCACTTTTGGTGTTATCAACGGCTGATGAAAACATCGTGAAATCGGTCAGAAATATGGCAAATGCGAATGTTGTCGTGGCCACCAGTTTAAATACTTACGATATTTTAAACTGTAAGCAACTTATCTTAACTGAAAGTGCTGTCAAAGTTGTGGAGGAATCTTTAAAGTAAAGGAACAATGAAGAATGTAATCATTAAACCTATTGTTACAGAAAAAATGACTGACACGACAGAACGCTTAGGTCAATACGGTTTTATCGTTGATAAAAAGGCGAATAAAGTCGAGATCAAGGATGCGATTTCTGCCCTTTACGGAGTGACAGTTGAGAAAGTAAGAACCATGAACTATTCTGGTAAAAAGAGCTCGCGCTATACAAAGGCTGGATTAGTGAAAGGAAAGAAAAATGATTTCAAAAAAGCAATAGTTGAGCTATCTGAAGGTGAATCGATAGACATCTTTGCAGGAATATAAATTGAAATGGGAGTAAAGAAATTAAAACCGACAACACCTGGTCAAAGGCATAAAATCGCTTCAACATTTGAAGAGATTACAACTGACAAGCCATATAAGCCCCTATTGACTCCTATCAAGAAGACTGGAGGTAGAAATAATACAGGTAAAATGACCATGAGATACATTGGTGGTGGTCATAAAAGAAGATATAGAATCATCGACTTCAAGCGAAATAAAGACAATGTTAAAGCTGAAGTAAAGACAATTGAGTATGATCCAAATAGATCTGCTAGAATTGCACTTTTGGAATATGCTGACGGTGAAAAAAGATATATCGTTGCCCCTCAGGGCTTAAAGGTTGGAATGACTATTGAATCTGGTAAGGGAATCTCTCCAGACTTGGGAAATACACTTTTTCTAAGCGAAATTCCTTTGGGTACAATCATTCACAACATTGAATTGGTTCCTGGTAAAGGAGGACAAATGGCCCGAAGTGCTGGTTCCTTTGCTCAATTGAATGCTAGAGATGGGAAATATGCCATCATCAAATTACCTTCTGGGGAAACAAGAATGGTATTGACTAGATGCAAAGCCACGATTGGATCTGTTTCGAATTCAGAGCACAGTTTGACGCGTTCAGGAAAAGCGGGTAGAACAAGATGGTTAGGAAGAAGACCTCGTGTCAGAGGTGTTGTTATGAACCCGGTTGATCACCCAATGGGAGGTGGTGAAGGAAGATCGTCAGGAGGACATCCAAGATCGAGAAATGGTATACCTGCAAAAGGATACAAAACAAGAGATAGAAATAAAGCTTCTAACAAGCACATAATTGAAAGAAGAAAAAAATAATTTGAAGAATGAGTAGATCACTGAAAAAGCCGCCTTTTGTGCACTACAAACTGATGCAACGTGTTGAAGAAGCACAGGACTCAGGTAAGAAAAGTGTGATTAAGACTTGGTCGAGAGCCTCAACAATTACACCTGAATTCGTTGGCTTAACAATCGCTGTGCATAATGGCAAATCATTCATTCCTGTATATGTGACAGAGAATATGGTAGGACATAAATTGGGAGAATTTTCTCCTACCAGAAACTTTAGAGGTCACGGTGGTAACAAGAAAAAGTAATTTGAAAGATGCCTAGAAGAAAACACATAAGAGCAAACGAAAGAAAAGAAGCCAATAAGAGTGTGGCATTCGCTTCTTTGAGAAATTGCCCGACTTCGCCCCGAAAAATGAGGTTGGTTGCAGACATCATTCGAGGTGAAGATGTAATGGATGCTTTGAATATCTTAAAATTCACTCCAAAGGAATCTGCCAAAAGATTGGAAAAATTGCTTTTGTCGGCTATCAATAACTGGGAACAGAAAAATGATGGTGGACGTGCTGACGAAGCCGGTTTATTCATTAAAGAAATTAAAGTTGACAGTGCTAGAATGTTGAAGCGTATCCAACCTGCGCCCCAAGGTCGAGCACATAGAATTAGAAAAAGATCAAATCACGTTACTATCGTTTTAGGTAGTCAGAATTAAGATAATTGAATGGGACAGAAAACGAACCCTATAGGAAATAGATTAGGTTACATCCAAGGATGGGAGTCTAACTGGTATGGCGGAAAAAACTACGTAGACAAAATCGTAGAAGACGACAAAATCAGAAAGTACCTCCTAGCCCGATTGCGTAAAGCGAGTATTGCAAAGATCATCATAGAAAGAACTTTGAAGCTCGTTACGGTAACGATCAAGACTGCTCGACCTGGAGTGATTATCGGTAAAGGTGGACAAGAAGTTGATAAGTTGAAAGAGGAGTTGAAAAAAGTGACGAAGAAAGAAGTTCAGATCAACATCTTTGAAATCAAACGACCTGAATTGGATGCACGTCTTGTTGCCGATAGCATTGCACGGCAGATTGAAGGAAGAATTTCATTTCGTAGAGCAGCTAAAATGGCTGTTGCTAGCACAATGAGAATGGGAGCTGAAGGAATTAAGGTTATGATTTCTGGGAGATTGAACGGTGCAGAGATGGCAAGAACAGAGCAATATAAAGATGGACGAGTTCCTTTGCATACGTTTAGAGCAGATATTGATTATGCCCTGTCTGAAGCCCATACGACTTATGGAAGAATAGGTGTTAAAGTTTGGATCATGAAGGGACTTGTCTACGGACGAAGAGACCTCTCTCCTACTTTTGGAATGGATAAGCAAGGAAAGGGTAAAGGAAGAAGACCAAGCGGAAATAGAGGTGGAAGACCTGGTGGAAATAGAGGTGGAAGAAGACCTAATAACAAATAATTAGAGAAGGATGTTACAACCGAAAAGAACAAAGTTCAGAAGAATGCAAAAAGGCGTTATCAAAGGTAACGCTAAGCGAGGACATCAAATCGCATTTGGTTCTTTTGGATTAAAGACTTTAGATGAAGGCTTTATTACGAGTAGACAAATTGAAGCTGCTCGTATTGCCGTAACTCGATACATGAAGAGGGAAGGAAAAGTTTGGATTCGAATCTTTCCAGACAAGCCGATGACCAGTAAACCTGCGGAAGTTCGTATGGGTAAAGGTAAAGGTGCTCCTAGTCACTGGGTTTCTGTTGTAAAGCCTGGAAGAATCATGTTTGAAGCGGATGGTGTTCCGGTCGAAGTGGCAAAAGAAGCAATGCGACTAGCAGCTCAAAAATTGCCGGTTAAAACAAAATTTGTAATTCGAAGAGATTATCAAGGATAAGCTATGAAGTACGCAGAAATTAAAGATCTGGCACTTGCCGAGATAATGGAAAAATTAGAATTGGAGCGTGAATCTTTGGCTAAGCTAAAGTTAAACCATGCCATCTCTCCTCTTGAGAACCCAAGGATATTAGGCGAGAGAAGAAGAAATGTAGCGCGCCTTCTTACAGAAGTTAGAAGAAGAGAACTTGAAAATAAGGCTGAATAATGGAAACGCAAGAAAGAAAATTAAGAAAAGAGCGTATTGGTCTTGTGACAAGCGCCAAAATGGACAAATCGATTGTTGTTAGTATCGAAAGAAAAGTGAAGCACCCGATTTACGGAAAGTTCGTGAAAAAGACCTCAAAGTTCGTAGCACATGACGAGAAAAACGAATGTGGAGAGGGAGATACGGTGAGAATTATGGAAACGCGTCCATTGAGTAAAAGAAAGAATTGGAGATTGGTTGAAATACTTGAGAAGGCCAAGTAATTATATAATAATAGATTAAGATGATACAGCAAGAATCAAGACTAAAGGTTGCAGATAATAGCGGAGCTAAGGAAGTTCTTTGCATCAGAGTTTTGGGTGGAACCAAAAGAAGATATGCAAGCGTTGGCGACAAAATAGTTGTATCTGTGAAGTCAGCAATGCCACAGGGAAATGTCAAAAAAGGGACTGTTTCCAAGGCAGTAGTTGTCCGCACAAAAAAAGAAATTAGAAGACCTGACGGTTCTTACATCAGATTTGATGATAATGCAGTGGTTCTTCTAAACCAAGGAGGTGAATTAAGAGGAACGAGAATCTTTGGACCTGTTGCCAGAGAGTTGAGAGAGAAAGATTACATGAAGATTGTTTCCCTAGCACCTGAAGTACTTTAATTATAAATAAAATGGCAAATAAGAAATTTCATATAAAGAAAGGAGACACAGTTCGTGTCATTGCCGGAGCCAGTAGAGGCGAGGAAGGAAAAGTCATGTCTGTTGACGCAAGAAACAACAGAGTTATTGTAGAAGGCATGAATCTCGTTTCGAAGCACCAGAAACCAAATGCTTCAAATCCTCAGGGAGGAATTCTGAAGGAAGAATCAGGTATACACATTTCAAATGTGATGTTGATTGATCCAGAAACAAAAACACCTACTCGAGTAGGAAGAAAAAGAGATGATGATGGCAATTTGGTGAGATACTATGTGAAATCTAAAAAATTGGTGAAGTAAGATGTACACGCCTAGATTAAAGAAGACATATCAAGAAGAGATTGCGCCTGCGTTGATGAAGGATTTTGATTACAAATCTTCAATGCAGATCCCAAGGATCCTAAAGATTTGTGTAAACCAGGGATTGGGAAAAGCAGTTGCCGACAAAAAATTAATTGAAGCCGGTGTTGAAGAAATAACAAATATCTGCGGACAAAAAGCAGTCGAATGTTATTCTAAAAAAGACATCTCTAACTTCAAATTAAGAAAGGGAATGCCAATCGGTGTGCGTTGCACATTGAGAGGTGATAAGATGTATGAATTCCTTGACCGACTTATCTCTGTTGCTCTGCCTAGAACAAGAGACTTTAGAGGAGTTA
The DNA here is from genome assembly GCA_039028335.1 of Bacteroidota bacterium. Classification (GTDB taxonomy): domain Bacteria; phylum Bacteroidota; class Bacteroidia; order Flavobacteriales_D; family JABDKJ01; genus JABDKJ01. Next base: position 747 of record JBCCIF010000038.1, on the reverse strand, counting down.
GAGCAAGTGGTTTCGATGGAAGAGGAAATTTCTCCATGGGTATTAAGGAACAAATTATATTCCCAGAAATAGATATTGATAAAATAAGATCCATTAATGGTTTGGATGTAACATTTGTTACGAATGCTAAGACCGATGAAGAAGCTCGCGCGCTGCTTGAAAAGTTTGGCTTTCCATTCACAAAATAATAAGTATGGCAAAAGAATCAATGAAAGCAAGAGAGCGCAAAAGAGAAAGAATGGTTGCGCGATATGCTGAAAAGAGAAAAGCTTTAAAAGAAGCTGGTGATTGGGAAGGATTGCAAAAGCTTCCTAAGAATTCATCGGCTGTACGGTTGCACAATAGATGTCAGCTAACGGGAAGACCTCGTGGATATATGAGACAATTCGGAATATCTCGAGTTCTTTTCAGAAAGATGGCATTGGAGGGTAAAATTCCCGGTGTTAAAAAAGCAAGTTGGTAAAAAATATTTTTGAAAGATGATAACTGATCCAGTAGCAGATTATTTGACACGAATTAGGAACGGAATTATGGCTAATCATAAAGTCGTTGAGATTCCTGCTTCTAATTTGAAGAAAAATATAACGAAGATTTTATTCGATAAAGGGTATATCTTGAATTACAAATTCGAGGATGATAACAAACAAGGGAAAATCAAAATTGCCTTGAAATATCATCCAGTTTCAGGTATTCCTGCAATTAAAAATATCCTCCAGTTTCAGGTATTCCTGGTTTGAGAAAGTATGC
>JBCCIF010000037.1:0-30531 GCA_039028335.1 Bacteroidota bacterium | reverse complement strand
TGGAAATGTCATTGGCACCCATTCGCAAATCAAATATGATTCGCCAAAAATCTCATCATTGAAACAGATTGTTGACAACAAAAAGAGAAGTGCAAAAGATGAGCAATAAAATACATATTTCGAGCGATGGAATCAATGCCTTCGACAAAGAAATCTGGCGCGTATTCGAAGATGAATTCTCGGATAAGAATGGATTTGTTCCTTTCTCTTTGAATTGAAATGAAAGCAGTAATTTGACGTTAAATTATATATTGATAGCCACCTGTAAGAACTTCAAAAGCACACTCAATTGGATGAAATCATTATTACCAAAAATGAAATGTACGAAAGGATGCTTTTTCCTCATCTGCTTGCTTTCTTTAGTCTTCACCTGCAAAGGTCAAAGCACTTACATTCCTGAACAATTACGTCCGGAGATTCGTGAAATCATTGGACAATTCGAGGATACTACTACAATTCATTTAGCTGATTGTGATTCGGGAAACAGTCCTGACTATGCGCTGTTTCAACAATTAAAAATGCATGCTTCACAGAATGATCTTTTCGAATTAACTAAGCACCCATGCGCTAATATTAAGGCCTACTCTTTTTATATTTTATCTAGAAAAGAGGGTGTAGATATTTTCCCTATCCTTTTGGAACATCTCAATGATCCCACTTGCATTGATGCGATCTATTCTTGTTACATTGAAGCTGGTTATTATCCCTGCCATACGCTTTCCGACTTTTTCATCGATGTAGCAGTTTCAAATTCAAATAATCACAACACGAAATTGCTCAGTCTTCAACAATTAAATTATCTGGATAGTATTTTGATCTATGCACCAACTTCGAATCGCGCACTTCGAGGTGCCTTAAGACGATTAAAACCCCTTGAGAGCAGATACGATCGAATAAAAGAACTCTATGAGGAGAAAGGTTCAGGTCAGGCCCTTGTGTCTTTAGCAAAGTACAATAAAAAAGAAGATAGAGAACATATCCTTAATGCCCAGAGGCACCTTAATAAACGCTATGTCTTTGAAGCAATTAAGTACTTTCCAGATGATTTCTTTATTCCATTCCTTCAGGATGAATTAGCAAACTATTCATTTTCACTGTACCAAGAAGAGCCCTTTTTTAAGGCTATAGCCGCATATAAAGACGAACGGGCCAATGAAATGCTAAATGAAATTTTAGAAATCCTGCTAAAAAAAGATCAACATGAATACGAGCTGGAAAAATTACTATTCGCTGTAGATGAAAACTGTCATGAGGCTTTTACTGAGATCATGTATGCATTGTGGTCACATGCATTCATAAGCCCTCAAGTATTTAATTTTCTTCTTCAATACGATATAGACAAAACCTTTGATTACACCAAGAAATCGATAAAGGACAGCATCCATTTGAATCAGTATTTAGGAGGGATATACAATAAAAAGACGGATACGCTTTTACATGTGATGATGGATCTAATTATTCAAAAAGACATTCTATTGGCCAAGGAGGTTCTTGTTAAAAATCTCAGAGAGGCTCATGTGCTCATGTTTCCAGCATTTGCAGAATATGCGGCATTACTTAAGGACGAAGTATTTATAGCCCCTTTAATCGATGTAGCACGCAATAACCCATTTGATCATAATTGTAGAGCCGCGAGCAGCGCCCTTATTGCCTATCAAAGACTTGAGATAAATGAAACATTGCATGAAATTGCCCAAGAGAGAAAAGGGACTCCCGAGGGCAGAGCCATTAAAAGTACTTTAGAAGAATTTGAATAGAACAGATTTGTATTCTATCGTTTTAAAAACAAATGGCAACATTTGTACCGTAAGATTAGAGAATAAAAAAGCTAGGTATGGAGAGCGAAATAGTCAATAGAAAAGGAGCAAGAAAAGTACAAGACGTGCCAGAGAAAGTCTTGCATTTATTGAATAAAGGAGAGATTGAAACCGTCAATTTAACAGAATGGCTTGCCATCGATCACCTCCTTCTTGTTCAACACGTATTTCCAAATCTAGGTTTAGGAAAAAATGAAGTTTCAGCAATCGTTCAAGCCATTCAATCAAATAAAAAGGCCACTGCGATGAACAGAACGCGAGTAATTGGCACATCCCTTTATGAGCGGCTTGAAGATGAATCGAGTCTTGAAAAAATGTTTGAAAAATTGAGCACTCATTCCTCAGATGCCATTCGTGCCTATGCTCCTTTTTTAATAGGACTGAACGATAAACTCGACATTGAACAAAAACTAGAAAAGGCAAGAGCATTGATCGCGGATAAACATTTCGGTGTGCGTGAAGTGGTATGGATGGCCTTAAGGCCAGAGATCGATCAGCATTTGGATGCGGCCATTCAATTCCTTAGCACATGGACAAGTGATCAGGATGAAAACATTAGACGGTTCATTACCGAGTCGACACGTCCAAGAGGTGTTTGGTGCAAGCATATAGAGCGCCTTAAGGAGCATCCTGAATTAGCACTTTCATTTTTAGATCCTTTGAAAGCGGATGGATCCAAATATGTTCAAGACAGTGTCGGGAATTGGCTAAACGATGCCAGCAAGACAAAACCGCAATTTGTGATTGATCTTTGCGACAGATGGGAAAAAGAATCACCCAGAAAAGAAACCATAAAAATCATCAAACGCGCACGAAGGACGATTGATAAAATGAGCTGAAAAGCAGACAAAATCGTTTGATCGAATGAATGTCTAGAATTTAATTAGAAATGTTCCATTGAATTTCAGAAATAACGGTGAAAAACTGACGCGACTATATTTTTTATCTTTACCAGAAGAACACTCACTATGACAACGACTACATTCCTAACCTTTGTCGGAGAACAATGCGGAAAGGGCAAAGAAGCCATTGAATTCTATACTTCTATTTTTCCAAACTCAAGCATAGAGCGCATTGATTATTATAAAGAGGGCGAAGGAGGTGGCACTCCTGAACTCATCAAATATGGAGAGTTCACCATAAATGGAAAAGCCTACATGCTGTCGGAAAGTAATTACAATCACCAATGGTCTTTTAGCCCAGCAGTTTCTATTCTTATCAATGATCATTCGAATGAGAATATTCAAAGGCTTTTTGATGAACTTTCTGCGAACGGTGGGCAAGTCATGGTTCCTCTCGACAACTATGAAGGCGAAGGCGACTATGGATTTGGTCAGAAATTCGGATGGTGCGAAGACCGCTTTGGTATTTCCTGGCAATTTTTGCTCGTACTTAAACAGTGAAGATTTGAGATTTAGATTTTTAAATATAGACAATGAAATTAGAGCATATGTATTTATACATTGATGGCTTTCCATCCAATTATCAAGCAATGGATTCAATTGATCTACCGGTCTTTATTTGGATTGGCTTGATGGTCATCGTTTTATTCTTCAGTGTCAAGAAAGGGAGGCCTCATTTCGAAGAATCAAATGGGCATATCCCTCAGGAAGAAAACAAGCTGTTCTCATCTTACGATATACTTATGCAGGAGCAAGATGAGCGTATGCAAAGTGAATCATTGCCCTTTGCGCGTTATTCTTCTCTTTATGGAATCATTTGGAAAAGTTGTCTTTTTTGCCTGGGGCTGTTTTTGATATTCTGTGCTTATCACGAACTCCTCAGATAAACGCTATCAATTATCCTGTCTGAATAAGATCAAAATCTTCTATTTGCATTTTAATGAGTACCGAATCTAATTTGGTTTGACAGCAATATCGAATAAAGAAGAAATAGATCATCAACAGCTTTGAAAGAATAAATCAATTCGCCTGCTATTTTTATACTTTTAAGCCGTCTCTATGAATCAAAGCCCTCTCCCATCGCAGTCAGAATGCTTCAATTGCGGAACTCAGCTCAACGGAAGTTTTTGCCACGAATGTGGCCAACGCGTGAGGGACAATTCAGACCGTTCATTGAGAAGCGTATTGAATGAATTATTCAGTAGTATCTTTTTTCTGGATAATCGCTTTTTCATCAGCATTCGCTTTTTGCTGCGTTGCCCAGCCAAAATGACTGTGGAATTTTTGGATGGAAAAAGGAAAAAATTCATCTCGCCAGTCGCTCTTTTCTTGTTTTTCAACCTGATCTTTTTCTTTGTCAGCCCTTTAAGCGATTTTTCCCTCTCATTGACCGATCAGGTCCATTCTCAACCTTATAGCAAATGGGCCAAAAAGCTGGTCAAGCAAAAGATTAAAGAAGAAAAGCTTGACGTTGAGGCCTACAGTTTGGCCTATCAAACAAGTAGCGACAATCTTTCCAAATCAGTCATGATTCTCAACATTCCGATAATTGCGTGTTTTATCTATCTGATTACATTTAGAAAGCGCAAATTTTATTTTGACGCTCTTATTTTCACGTTCCACTACTTCTCTTTGTTTCTGTTGAGCTGGATCTTCATGGGATGGATCAGCTTCGCACTCGACTTTACGGAAGAATCTTTTGGAGATATCTTGATGGATATTTCATTCTCACTTTTCACATTTCTCATCCCTTTCATTTATGCCATTCTGAGCATCAAAAAGTTCATCAATGTCAATTGGTTATTAGCCATCTTAGGAGGCATTGGCGTCTTCATGGCTGTGATTTTCACCAATTTGATTTACCGATTCATCATCTTTCTACTCGCCTTTTGCTTCACTTAAATGCACAAGAATAAATGGAATAAACTATCTTTAATCAAAGCATAGCAACAAGGTGAATTTCTATTGGCTTGAGCTATTGATCAAAACACAAAAAATGAAACAGATCGCTTCACTCTTCTTCATTACAATGATGGCACTTTCTTGCTCAGAAATGGAAAAAGCCCCTGAACCGCATACTAACCAAGAAATGACAAAAGACAAAAATGAAATAAGCATGAAAAACACTTCAGAGGCAAGTGCAGACATTGCTACTTTTCTGACTTTTCAAAAACAAGACGCAGAAGAGGCCATGAACTTCTACATAAGCCTTTTTGAGAATTCCGAAATAGTTGAACTCAAACGATGGGAAGTTGGTGGTCCGGGAAAAGAAGGAACAGTGATGCATGCCTCCTTCAATTTGAATGGAAAATTATACATGTGCAGTGATAGCCCTGCTATTCATGAGTGGGGATTTACACCTGCAGTTTCCAATTTTGTCGAATGCATAGACGAAAACCAACAAACGAAACTCTTTGAACAATTGTCCGATGAAGGAAAGGTCATGATGCCTTTGGATAATTATGGTTTCAGCCAACGATTTGGATTTGTTGAAGATCGTTTTGGTATTTCATGGCAATTGAATTTGAAGTGAAAATTTTGCTAAATGTTATTATAAGTCGAACAATAGGCTTGTTGAAATCATAATTATATTCTTACATAAAATCCAAATTAAGTTAATTCATAAAAAAAAGATACGTACCTAATTTATTTTGCGTTTAAGGTTCTGTAAATGTTCTGGTTTCTAACTATTCATTTTCTCAGAAAGAAAGTAAATGGTGTAAAATGGCCTGAAACTTTTAAATAAATAAGGCATGAAAAATAGCGGAGTTTCATTTATCATTTTAGGAATCTGTATTTATCTCTTTGGATTTTTGTTATGCTCATTTCGAATAATCGAAATTGAAGATCGCTATGGTGATTTGCAGGATTTTTACTTTAAATCAAAGAATGGTGACCTGATAGTATATGGTCACTTTTTAAAATTTGGATTAGTTCGCAAAACATCAAAACACATCGGAATAAAAGGATCAAATGGAGAGGTATTAGATTTAGGTAATTGGATTAATATCACTGGCGATGATCTTAAAACGCTTAAATTATACAAGACGAACAACCTATTAACAACAGATGATTTGGATAAAGAGAAATTGAAGTATCGGACATACAATAAAGAGTTTGAACTGGTTCTTTATAAATATTAATCATATATAGAGATAGGATGAGCTAATAAAAGTCGAATCAATCGACAGATAGAATTAACCGATTGAATAAGAGATCTAAAAAGGCAAAAATGTATAATCAGAGGCAAAGCATAAATTGAAAAGAAGAAAGTTCATAAAACGTGCATTTTGGAGCACAGCCGGAATAGGATTGGCCACCGGGCTCTACACTTGGCAGGTTGAACCCTTTTGGTTAGAATTCGTGAAAAAGAAGATGCCTATAGGGAATTTACCCGAAAACTTGATCGGCAATACGCTCATGCAAATCAGCGATATCCATATCGGTAACAGATTTGACTTTAACTATATTATCGATTCATTTAAAAAAGCACAAGAATACGCGCCTGATTTTGTCGTGTATACTGGAGATTATGTGAGCTATGAAAATGAAGAACAAATCGATCAATTGCACAAGGTTTTAAAGTATGCTGTAAAAGGCAGCAAAAGCACCTTTGGCATACTCGGAAATCACGATTATGGTCACGATTGGTCCGAACAAAATGTTGCAGATACGATTTCAGAAGTGCTCTTCAATGCTGATATTCACGTCTTACAAAATGCACAAGCAAATGCAGAAGGCCTTAATTTCATAGGGCTCGATGACCATTGGGGATTGAATTTTGACCCCGAATCGATTCTTAAACACGTAGATTCCGAAGCTTCCAATATCGTCCTTTGTCATAACCCTGACGTCTGCGATTTAGATGTTTGGAACGGATACAGAGGTTGGATTTTATCTGGGCATACACATGGAGGACAGTGCAAACCGCCATTTTTGAGAGCGCCCATGCTACCCGTTAAAAACAAAAACTATGCGCAAGGTCAAGTTGATTTAGAAGATGGCAGGATACTCTATGTCAATCGAGCATTAGGTCATTTGTGGCAAGTGCGCTTCAATGTGCGGCCAGAAATAACCCTTTTCGAACTTGAAAGAGCCTAATCGCTGCTTAAGGTTCTCGCTTTTCTATTCGGCTATAAATCAAAATTAATTTATCTTTAAACACATCAATAACACCTTTTGAGCGTGATTCTGAAATTCATACTTGCATAGTTGTTCTCCCTTAGGTGAACGTTTATTGCATCCTTCGAAAGCCTTTCGAAGCAACTAATTTTATGTCAAAATTTGCGTCTTTTCTTTCTTAATTATTGAAAATAATGAGCGAACACATTGCTCTTTAATGCAATGGACATGAAGGAAACTGACGCTTGAAAAGAAAAAAGAAATTAAACCACAAAGAAGAAAGTAATTCAAGATGGAGAAAGAAGAAGTAAAGAAAAACCCAGAATTTTTGGAATATGTCTATGAACTCAATGGAAATCACAATCTTCAACAAGCCTTGCAACACAGTTTAAGTAGAATAGATGAGATTGACATTGCTCAGTTCAATCGAATAGGATTGAAAACCTATGAAAAAGGAAAATGGACCCTTAACAAAATCATGCAACACCTTATTGATTGGGAAAGGATTTGGTGTTTCAGGGCCATAGTATTTGCCCGGTCAGAAGGAAGTATCCCAGATGCGCATGATCAAGAAATCATGGGACAACATTCGAATGCCGATGAATTGTCGATTGAGCATTTGATTGAAGAATTACGAATCGTTCGAAAATCGACTATTATGATGTTCGATTCCTTCAATGAGGATATTCTGAATAGAAGCTGTGAATTCTTTGAATACGAGATGCCCCTGTATTCTATTGGATTGACAATAACCGCACATCAAATACATCACTTAAATGTGATTGAAGAGCGTTATTTATCATTGGATACTGAGGACTGAACGATGCATCTTTTGTGCCCTAATCAACTATGGCCAGGCATTTCGTAGTTTAACGAATGACGCATATATTCGTGTACGAAGACCTTCATTTGATAATTGAATGAATGAATTGCAAAATGCAATAACGTTGTGCATGAATTTTCTTATTCAATGATGACTTTACATCTCAAATAACCAAATATGAACAAGCTATTCATACTTCTTTTTCTATTATTCATTGGAATAGAGAGCTCATCTCAAGAATCCACTCAAGAACCCCAATTGGTTAATATTGATTGGAAAGTAGGGAGTTTGAAAACCATCATGCAATTTGATTCAACAATCATTCATGTGGATGATTCTCTGTTTATGAGTACAGGTGCAAAATCTGAATTCAAAATAAAAATCGCCAGCCTAAAGGACACCGTATATGAAGTTCTTTTCCAACAAATCTTGATAGATGAAAACATCTCCATTGGCTCTGAAATGATGGACGCAACTCCTATGCAACGCATGATGCAAGAATTAATTATCGAGATACAAAAAGCAATTTCTGGACTTGAATATACTTTTTTAGTCGATAAAAATACTGCGATGGCTTTTAAGGTTAAAAACGAAGAAGAATTGACAGAGATCGTGGAAGAAATGGTAATTGTTGTCTTGAATAAATTTATGGATCACTCAAAAGTCGAAATTGACGATAATCAACAAAAGGAAATACATCTCACAGTAAAACGCTATTTAGATGAACAAATGCCAGCAGCAATTCAAACCATGTTGAATGCCTTTAATTATATTTTCCAAGGATACAGCTTTCCCTATATTCTAGATGAAACGTATACCCAAGATATTCAGGTATATAATGTTGACCAGGTGCAGCATGGAGACAAAGAAAACAGTGCAATGCTGAAGGTGAAAAGTTCAAAAAATGGTTCAGATCTTTTTATCAATTATGAATACTTCTATGACAAAGAAGAAGTCTATCAGACTTATGTTGTTTCGCAAGGAAAAGAAGCTGATATACCCATGAGCGAATTTGATCTTGAAGAAAGGGTTGAATGTATATTTGATTTGAAATCTTCTTGGATAAAAAGCTTCACATCTTTCGCAAACGTCAACATGGCAAGTATGCTAATCAATAAGAAAACGACCGTCATTATTCAATAAACTTTTCACAAGAATTCTCCGGCTTTTATCGAGGCATGAAGCGTTGAAAGGTCGCCAATATATTTCCTTGACCGTTTAGACGGATAACAAATTGGCCTTTTTTGAACCTCTTCCAACGAATTAACACTTCTTAAGTGTTCCAATTCTTCTTTCTTGAATGCTATTTAATATTTTGAACGCATAAAGACCACATTTCATTTGTGTCTCTCTATTTCTCTATATGAATAAATCATCAATAAAAATTGAACCATGAACATTCTACAACAAATAGCAAGAAAAATCATCTCATATGCCTTTGACCTCTCCGTTGCTTTCATTTCCTTCTTTAGTGATATGGATACCTACCGCAAAAAAGTTGATTCACTGAGAAAACTGGATAAGAATACACTTGGCTGGGCAATTGCCGATTGTTTGGATAAACATGAACTCACGCTTGTGCCCAAATTTGAAAGTCACGATCTGAAACATGTTTTACTCGGCTATTCCATGAACCCTGAAGATGAAATTCGCATGCAGGCATTTATGATAGGAAATGGAAATTACTCCTTTCCTTCATTCAGTATTTTCATTTTTGGAGCAGCACTCCTACCCGATCTATGGCCAACTTTTATAGACGACTACCAAAGAGGAAAACGCAGCATACCTTTATCAAATTGGACAATCAAGAAATTCGCAGATCATCCCCTTCAAGAATTGCAAGGTCAATTGGCCGTTCAAAAGGATGTAAAGCATTCCATTATTGGCTTGAGACAAATGAGCTCAATCGCATCATTGGTTTCAATTGCTGCAGGGATATTGGGTATGCTCTTCTGTTTACCCTTTTTGTTCTCAACTCGTTTAGAAGACCTAGTTGGTGCGGGACTTCCTTTCTTAGCTGGAGCTATTCTAATTGCAGGGGGATTAATTTCACTCTCGAATTCAAGTAAAAAGTTGAACTACGCATAGAAGTACATTTATGCTCACCCTTATTTTCAGATCCTTGCCGCGTTAAAAGCTGTTAAGGCGTCAATAAATGGTGATAAGATGCGTTGAACTCAAAAGTCAAAAGATGTCCTTCATTCTCACCTCAAGCAATCCACGCTCCTTGCGTACCTACTTATTGGGCAAAATTGCCCTGCCAGCCGTATTGTTCTATCGCAAACTATTCAAAGGACATAAAAGCGCATGGAATGAAAACAGGACTTCCCTTAAAAGATTTCCTACAGGATCCGTGGGCAAATGTTTATCGGATTTTCTATTTGAAAACGACATCGACCTTGAAGCAAAAATGGAAAACCACGATTTCTTTCATGTGGTCCTGGGTTATACCACCAGCCTGCCTGAGGAGGCGGCTTTGCATTTCTTTTTAATCGGAAATGGAAAAGGATCACGGTATCCTTATATCGCGGCATTTGTCGGCTTCGTTATTTTCCCTGAATATTATGATCTCTATATCGATGCATATCATCGAGGCAAAAGCACCGAAGCGTTTGTTCATTTGAACCATAAGGATTTCTTGGGCTCAGACCTCAATCATCTGCGTGAATCCATTGGACTGCCAGAGCGACTTCTGTAATCGAGAATTCAATAATACTTTTGACTAAGCCGTCAAAAGAACTAGCTTATCATTGCTCAGTCAAGACGCCTATTCAATTATTCGAAGCACTAAGAAGTATGAAAAAATCAAAGTGCACCAAGCAATCAATCTTCTTTCCAATTCAAGCGATGAGGCGTATAAGGAATGTTCTTTCCGTCTAATTTAGCCTCAAGCTCTTGAACGCGAGAACGCATACCATCTAGGTCTTTTCGTATAGCTGTATACTCTTCCTTGGCCAAGTCGTATTGCGCTCTATTGGTGTTCGTTGGATCAGAAGTTGAATACCATGTATTCCAAACGATATTCTCTACGCGACTTGCCGTACCTGGTACGGTTTCTACATCTCTTCTGTATTTATGATAATCGCCCCACATTTCAATACCAATATCATGCGAAAGTTTCTCAAGTTCCTTGATTTCATTCATCCAAGCTAAATCGGCACCAGGATAGTTTTGCACTGCCGCTTTAATGTATTTCAAACGCTTATCCAATTCCCCTTTTTCTGAGCTGCTTCCTTGAATTCTTCTTCGCAATTCTTGCACTTCTTTTTTAAAGGCGATATTGGAAGCTGTTTGGCGATCAAGAGAAGAATTTTCCAAAGCTTTTACCTTGAAAGGACTTGCCTCAACCAAACTGACCAATTCTCCATTATCCGCCAGCCATAATTCTACAGTATAGTCACCTGGCAGAACTAAAGGTCCTTCGTTGGGATTGCTATATCGCCCTACTTCGGCCGTTTCTGTTCGAATAGGTGTGCTTGGTGGGTATCGAAGATTCCAACTTGCTCTTTGAATCCCCTTTGAGGCTGATTTTTTCATTTTACGAACTTCCTTCCCTGTGGCATCTTTCACGATGAAAAGCAAATACGGTTTTTCATAGCGATCCTCTGCTACGAAGTCTTCATAACTCGGATAGTCAATATCCTTTCCTTCTTCTTTGCTCTTCTTTTCTCTTTCTTGGCGCTCTTCTTTAGGAGACTGCGGTTTCTCTTTGACAAAATAAGTGAAGGTCGCACCAAATTCAGGATTAGGAGCCGCATACATTGATGCACCTTGACTTCCCACTCCCCGAAGACCTAGTGGATTCGATTCTACATAAGCCAAGGTCTCCTTTATAGGAAAGATCTTCGCATCTTGTTCCAATGATTCCTTGGTCAAATTTCTTAGGGCGCTATAGTCATCCAGAATATAAAATCCTCTTCCAAATGTTCCAAGTACGAGGTCATTCTCTCTTTTTTGAATGGCCATATCCCGAATACAAATGGTGGGTAATCCAGCACTAAGTTCCACCCAATTCTTTCCGCCATTCACACTGACATAGCAGCCAAATTCCGTTCCTGCAAAGAGTAATTGGGAATCGACATGATCTTCAGCGATAGAATATACTGTGCCCCTTTCAGGTAAATCATTCTGAAGCGCTGTCCACGTTTTCCCTCTGTCAAGACTCTTCAAGACATAAGGCTTAAAATCTCCTTTTTTGTGATTATTAAAAGTCGCATAAACCACATTCTTATCATGCTGCGATGCCCAAAGCATATTTACATAGGTCATATTCGGCACACCAGGGAATGTTTCTTTCTTGGACCAGGTCTCACCACCATCTTCAGAAACTTGAATCAATCCATCATCGGTCCCGGCATAGAGCAAATCCGCATCTAAAGGAGATTGATCAAAGGCTACGATATTACCATAAATAGTAGTCGATTTATTCTTCATCACCACATCGGGTGATTGCACCTCTCCCATTACTTTTAATTTGTTTCGATCTATCTGTCTTGTCAAATCAGGAGAAATGGCTTCCCAGCTATTTCCTCGATCCTGGGTTTTGAATACTTTATTGGCACAAAAGAATAGCGTCTTTGGATCGTGAGGCGAGATCAACAAGGGTGCATCCCAATTCCATCGAAAAGCGGCTTCACCTTTTCCAGGCTGAGGTTTGATTCCAATACGTTCACCTGATTGGCGATCATAACGTATTAAACCACCATATTGCCATTGTGCGTAGATGATATTTGGATTGGTTGGATCTACCTGTGTTTCATAACCATCTCCTCCGACAGTAATGTACCAATCGGCATTCAGAATTCCCGCATTATTGATGGTTCTCGATGGACCCGCCTGAGAATTATTGTCTTGCGTTCCTCCAAATACATTATAGAAGGGAGTATCATAATCAATTGAAACTTTGTAAAACTGCGTAATGGGGAGATTTGCTTTGTACTCCCATGTGCTTGCATGATCATAGGTCTCATAAATTCCGCCATCACAACCGACAATCCAATGATCGGTATCATTTGGGTTGATCCAAATGCAATGATTGTCGACATGCTTATTGGTCTCTCCTGTTTGAACGAATGTCTTACCGCCATCTTCTGTATGATGCAACCAAGTATTCATACTGAATACTTTGTCGACATTGTAAGGATCGCAGTAGATCTCTTGATAGTAATTTCCCGAAGTAACATACTTGCTCTGCTTCTCCCAAGTCGCTCCTTTATTGGTAGACCTATAAAATCCGTGCTTATCTCCTTCTGATTCAACTATGGCATAAACCACGTTTGCATCGGCAGGAGAAACGGCCAAACCAACGCGCCCCATCTTTCCTTCAGGTAATCCGCTATTTGCTTCTTTCCATGTTTTACCCGCATCGATACTCTTATAAAGTGCACTTTCTGGCCCACCACCTATGTAGGTAAAAACATGTCTTCTTCTTTGATGAAAAGCGGCATACAAAATATCCGGATTTTCGGGATCCATGATCAAATCCGCAACTCCGGTATTCTCTGATACAAAATGAATACGCTCCCAATTCTCTCCTCCATCCGTGCTTTTGTACACTCCTCGTTCTCCACCTTCCGACCAGAGCGGTCCATATGCGGCAGCATAAACAATATCCGAATTCCTTGGATCAACAATGATTTTAGAAATGTGCTCAGAATCCTTCAGCCCCATATTCTTCCACGATTTTCCAGCATCGGTAGATTTGTAAATTCCATCTCCATAACCAACAGATCGCTGATTATTATTCTCACCGGTACCTACCCAAATCGTAGAAGATTGACTGGGGTCCATCGTTACGCATCCGACTGAATAAGATCCCTCTCCATCGAATACAGGCTGATAGGTCACACCGTGATTGGTTGTTTTCCAAACACCTCCAGATGCAATAGAAATATAATACTCATTGAAATTGTTAGGATTCACAGCTATATCTGAAACCCGACCAGAAGTCAAGGCAGGTCCAATGCTTCGAAATTTTAGTCCACTTAGCTGGCTTGAGCTTAACCAATAACTGTTGTCGTCCTTGTCTCCCCCTTTCTTTGTGCCTGCAAATGCACTGTTAGCAATTAGTATTAACAAGAATAGTGAAAAGAACTGTTTAATTTTCATTTTAAAAGATTTAAGATTTTGAGAAGCAGATATCTATAATTTGAGTTCGCTAAAAATAGAATTAATTCAGCAGAATAATATAAGTTCAATTCCGAATCGCAGAAATTAACGAGAAATGAGAGCAATTTGCTATTGAAAAAAACAAGCCTGTATTTTTCCTCTTTCATGCGTTTTATGAAAGCTAATCTTTACATCTTAAGACAAGTAAGAATTTTCTAAATGCAACAGTGTTGCATTTAGAAACAAGCTGCTTATATTCGCATCAATGTTAGAAGAAATATATAATTACAATCACTCCTATCAATTATGATTACAAGCGATAAAAGTTTGAAGATAACTGAACTGGAAAAAGATCTCAAAGCTATACATGATAAAGACAAGAATATTTCTTTTCATAAAAGAAACATCACCTTGCTCCATGAAGAAGTCAGAAAATTGTTGAAGAAAAACATAATACTTTCATTCAGCGGTAATTGTGAAAAGATTGCTATCGAATTGAAGAGCGCCATCGACATTAAAACGTATCCAAATCTCTTTCGGGATGTTCTTTTACTCTTGAATGTATTTCAAAGCATATCTGAAGTACACAATTTCAGATTAATTCTAGAGACGATAAATACAAATATGTGCAGAAGATTTCATGCAGATATGAACGAACTCAGATTACTTTGCACGTATTCTGGACCGGGCACTCTTTGGCTTTCAGATGACAATGTAAATCGGGAAGCACTTAATTCAGGAAATAGTAACGAAAGCATCGTTCTAAACGCAGATAATATTCATCAAGCTGAAATAGGAGAAGTGCTCATACTCAAAGGATCTAGATACCCTTTAAAGGGCACTAATCCAATCGTTCATCGCAGTCCTTCCATTGAAGATCGTCAGGAAAAGAGGCTTTTATTGCGTATTGACCTAAATGAATCATTAAAATTTTAAATATGATTCCAAATACATTTAATGAATGGAAAGATTGCATAGTAAATCACTGTAAGATTCCACTTACCAAAGACTTTGCAACTCAAAGATTAAACGTCTATACCAATAGAGAAAATCCTGAAACGAAGAAGTTTGTGGCTCTATACGGTGAAAGACATCTGGAGAGAATTATTAATTGGCTAAACATGATATAAGTACCCAAACCTCTTCCAGACTTTTTTTCAGAAATGATAAATGATTTGAAGATTCGTTTGTATTCCATTATAAATAGTTGAATTATGGACAAGGACAAGGTTCCTTATGAGGAAAATTATGATGTCATAGTTGTTGGCGCTGGCCCAGCAGGACTGGGAGTAGCAATTGTTCTTCAAAAATTGGGAATTGACTACTTAATTTTAGAAAAAGAGTCAATCGGATCTACATTCAAGAAGTGGCCTGAAGAAACACGCTTTATTTCCCCTTCTTTTACGGGAAATTTTTTCAAAATGCCTGATTTGAATGCCATCACTCCGGACACCTCACCAGCTTTCGATTTATTAACCGAACATCCTAAAGGAATTGACTATGTTCAATATCTTGAAGGAGTATCCAAACATTTCGGACTTGAAATAGAAACAAATATAGAAGTACGAAAAATTGAAAAACAAGAAAATTCCTTTCAAATAAAAACATCCAAAAATACATTTAGAAGCTCCTATGTGATATGGGCAGCTGGTGAATATCAATTTCCGAGCACTAGCTCTTTTGATGGAGATCATTATTGCTGTCATTATTCTGAGATTGCTTCATTCAAAGAAATTCAAGGGCCTGATATCATTGTTATCGGAGCATATGAATCAGGTTTTGATGCAGCCTTAAACCTCGTCAACTTAGGAAAGAAAGTTACGCTAATTGATAGCTTTCAATTTTTGGAATTCATTAACAGCGATTCAAGCTATTCTCTTTCTCCATTCACACGAGATAGGATTGATAAAGAAGCTTTGGACTCAATTGACTACTACCCTGAAACACGAGTTGAAAAAATCACAGTTTTAAATGGTACATACACTATTTCAACAGATGCGGGACAGGTATTCAAAACCAATCACCAACCTATAAACTGCACAGGATTCGACACTGGCCTTGTTCATGTAGCGGACCATTTTGATTTTGAGAATAATTACCCATTACTCAATGAATATGACGAGTCCAGAAAAACGAATAACTTCTTTTTAGTAGGCCCACAGGTCAAGCATGGAACCGCTTTATTCTGTTTCATCTATAAATACCGTCAGAGGTTTGCCATCGTTGCGGAAGAGATTGCGCGCCAAATGAAAATTTCTCACTCCGAAATTCATAGAGTAATTAATGAGTATAAGAACAATAACTTTTATCTAAAAGACTTGTCTTGTTGTGATGATGAATGTGTTTGCTGACAAATGAAAAAAAAAAAATTAATATCAATCGAAACGCTTCATTTAGTTGCAGGGTTTTCACTGGTCCTTGCTGGACTAATTGTGATCTTTAATCAAGGTATTGAAATTGCCATGTCGTGGATAATTTTCGGAGCCATGTACATATCCATGTCAGACATTGGAGAGAAAAAAATGAGAAGCTCAGAGAAGAAAGCGAAGCGATTTAAATTAAAGTTCTTCTTTGCTTTTATCGGGGCTATATTCAGTCAATTCTTGCTATTTTATTATTTGTTTGAAATGATTTCCTGATTATTATCTTATTCATCCCTGATCTGCTATAAATCTTACAATAAGGGCATTGTGTTTTTATTTAATTGACAAATTCCATACGTTTTTTCTTAGGATACAGCATGGGAATCCGCCCAGCAAAATTGATAAATTCGCAAGACTATGAATGAGAAAAATAAATTTGCAATTTGACAAATATTTAAATGAATCTAGTGCAGAATTGAATTGTCATTTAGCTAAAAGATCTTCGATTATTAATTCGAATTTCTGCACTAAAAATTGAATTTTATTAATCTTACATATTGCGTATTGATTGAATAGAATTAATGAAATTTTTGATAGATAGCTCCTTGAGCACAGCTGAAAAAAACGAACTCATTGAATTATGGAACAAAGAATACCCAATTGAATTGATGTATTCTTCGACTGAAGCCTTTGATGATTATCTTTCTGCTCTCCCAAATCTTGCTCATATATTGTTAATCGATGAACAAAATAAAATCAGAGGCTGGTATTTCGATTTTGAACGAGAGGGAGAAAAATGGTTTGGACTTATTTTAGATACAAAAGTTCAAAACAAAGGGCTGGGAACACGCTTTTTAAAATTGGCACAACAAAAAGAAAAGGCCTTAAATGCATGGGTGATACAGGACGACAAGTATCAAAAATTAGATGGAGATAATTATCGTTCACCTTTAAATTTTTACCTCGAAAACGGATTTAAAATGATTCCTGAGAATAAATTAGAAGGAGGAAAAATAGCTGCGGTTAAAATTAAGTGGACCAAGAATTAAATGTATTTCTAGTGTGAAGAAAAAACGGAAAAAGACCATCTTAATCATTGCTTTCATTGCGCTTGCAATTGCTGCATATTTCTATGTCGATTCACTCTTGTTTGACGGAGTTCGCCCAGTTCACATAAAGAACAAAAGCTTTAAAGGAAGGCTTTTTGTAAAAAATGAGCTTAAGGACATGCCAGCCATCGTTCTCATTGGAGGAGGAGAATGGGGAGACTACTGGGCGCAAGAATTTGCCAAAGCTGATTATGCCGGTTTTTCTTTGGACTATATGGGTCATGAGGGACTTCCTATGCTCTTGGAAGAAATACCGCTTGAATATTTCCAAGAGGCAATCAAATGGTTAAAAGTGCGTAAAGGAATACGTCCAAACAAAGTTGTTTTAATGGGGGCATCAAGAAATGCAGAACTATCTTTGCTTATCGCCTCTTACTTTCCTGAAAGCGTTGATGGAGTAATCGCCTATTGTCCATCTTCGGTCTCTTGGTCCAATACGGTTCACCCCTTTAATTCAGATCTGATTAAGCCCAGCTGGACTTTTGAAGGAGAAGCCATTCCTTTTGTTCCTATGCAAAAATTTAAAGGAAACGAATCCGTTCATATTGAAACGCTCGAATATTGGATGAAGCCTTTGTTGGATAGTTCAATTGCTGAAGAGAATGCAATTCGGATTGAGCGAATCAAAGGGCCTATTCTTCTTCTTTCTGGACGTGATGATAAAGTATGGCCAGCTTCTTTCATGAGTGACATGATGGCCAAACGCTTAATTGATTCCTCATTCCTATTTGATTTTCAGAATATACAGTACGATAATGCAGGACATTTGATTTCTGGTCATCCAAATCAGTCTTTGCAGTCTCAACAAGGTAAAATGACGATCAATGGAAAAGAATACACCTATAATTTTGGCGGAACAGCAGCTGGCGATCAAGCGGCAAAACGTGATGCCGCTCAGCGTGTTTTTAACTATCTATCTGAATTAAAAAATGAATAAAAAGTTTACATCCATTCAAAAATTAATTTACGGACTTTGTGCACTTGGAGCACTCATTATTATCATTGACTTTCTTTCTCCAGGAGAACTCAAGACAGAAAAGATCATCGACATACAGAAGGAAAAAGAGAACTATAATAACGCAGCCGGGAATTACCATTATTCTTATGAAGTTCTGACCTCTTCTTCTCGCTTCTCCGTTTCTGAAGAGATTGCCAAAAAAGTAAAAGGAAATGAAGAAATTGAATTCGCTACTTCGTTTATTTTTAAAGAAGTCAATTGGTATAGCATACAAGAAAACAGAGAAAAAAATATTGATTCTTTGAGACTTGCTTCTGGATTGCTGGTTCCACTGATTACTTTGATAATTCTTGGGTTCTCTTTCTTCAGAAATAAAGAATTGAGCACTTTGGTATTCATTGTGCAATTGCTTTTGCTTGCCGATTTGATCTATTTGATTCTTTAAGCAATTGGAGAATATATTCAAGCACCTAAAAAAAGATGCAATGCATAACACATTGAAACAGCTCTTTCTCATCGCAGTGTTCTTAATATCCAATCAAATCAGGGAGCAAGAGAGGGGTTATAGCGAATGGAACATCGACACCCTAGTCGGTTTCTAGGGGTTATTCAAAGAAAAGTCTATGCAGTGGTTCCACTAATAGTGGAATATTCAATTACACCGAAAGGGAAAACAGCAATACCTATAATTGACACTATTCGCGAGTATGGTATAGCTTTAATGGAAAAAGAAGGGATTAAACACTCATAGAAAGAATCAAGACTGAATAGATAAGGAGAAATTCAATTATTTGATGCATGTCATTTCGGCCTGATTATAAAAAGATCGAAAAATTTACTATCATGTGAACACATGCACATGCAATAAAAAACATGACCAAAAGATTCTTTGTTATAGCAGGAGCGCTCACTCTTCTCGTTATTTTTCTGAAATTTGGCAGGTCAAAGTACATGCCTTTGGTTAACAAAGTGAAAGAACAAGAAACCCTTGATTCAAGGATGAGCCAGCTCGAAAAAATTGTAAGGAGTAGACTCAATAAAGAGCTGCAAGCTATAGGGCTTGAATATGGGTTTCCCAAAAAAATAGCGCTACTCGCATTCAAAGAGGAACGTAAGTTACAGGTTTATGCGCAGCGTGTTGAAGGGGCTCAGTTGATCAAAGAATATCCCTTTACTGGATACAGTGGTCGACTCGGCCCAAAACTCAAAGAAGGTGATCGTCAAATTCCTGAAGGAATATATGAAGTTGAATATTTAAATCCGAATAGCGCTTACTACCTTTCGATCAAGGTCAGCTATCCCAATGACTTTGATCGTCAAAGAAGTACATTAGGTAGTCTATCTGAAATGGGTGGAGATATTTTTATTCACGGTAAATCGGCAAGCATCGGATGCATTCCTATCGGAGACGAGGCCATTGAAGAACTATTTGTATTGACCCAAAATGCGATTGATAATACTGTAGCAATTATCATTAGCCCAAGAGATTTCAGATTCAACCCCGACTTTCCTGTGATCGATGGAATTGAATGGGAAAAGGAGCTTTATCAAAGCATTGAAACTGAATTGAAAAAATACCCCAATTAGATCGTCTATCCAATTGAGCTTAGCCCTTTCCGATTCAATTGAAAATTCATTTGATTTGTAAAAAATGATTCTAAGTTCATGAATGCACAAAAAAAGTATGTTGAATTCTATTTCTCTGCTTGCTTCGAAGAAATGATGGCTGGTGAACAATCCACTTGGCCAACAAATTTGAGCGGAAATGAAATTATTGAACTTGCACAGTCTTTAGAAATTAGATTGAACGTTGATGAGATCATTACGAATTATAGAGATAGAGCGAATCAAGCCATAGATATCTACCATAGCAAAAAGGACGAAATGCTTTTTATGTATTTTGATTTGAGAAGATCTCGAACAGATCAAAATGACATGTTCTTTTTCGGTTTGAGATGTTATCATGAAGATCGGACTCGAATAATGAGGAACTTGATTTCGATTTATGAACAAATAAATACATCAGGACCTTTTCATTATCAAATGCGTCCTTGGGTTTTGTACAATAGAACTCGTGGCTATTTGAACCAAACAGATGCTGAGTATACTTCTCCAGGTATTCTCATTCATCACAAAGAAGATGCCTATTAACATGATTAAACGAATGAGAATTAGCTCCCTATATATTTTCTTTCTATGAAGGCTTTTGGCAAATTGACTCCGCCTCTTCTTTTACTCTTGAGTATTAGTGTTCTGGTGCTCGTAAAGAAAAATGATCTTGACTTAGCCCATTATTGGGACGAAGCCTTTCCTTATAGTTATGCAATAGGGCACATGAGCGAAAATGGTCCTGGAATTTTAACGGATACTGCCCCTGCTGTTTACACCACAGGGCATCCTTTGCTCTACTACTTCTTACAATCCTCGTGGAATAATATTTCTAATGGCCACTTGTGGATAGAACGGTTATTTCCAATGGGTATCTCCATTTCAATTTTGTTCTTAACCTATGCTCTTGGCAAGCACATTCATTCTAAACATGCAGGTGGAATAGCTGCTCTGTTACTGGCAAATCAAGGAGCGTTTCTCGCCCAGGCAAGCTTCCAATTACCTGAAACACTCTTGACTTTTTTCTTACTCCTCGTTATTTATTTTAACCTTAAAAAGATCAATTGGGCGTTCATATTGGCCGCTATAGGCTTAGTTTTCACCAAAGAGACAGGAGTCGTTTTGCTTTTTCTTCTCTTTATCCACGATGCTTTAATAAAACTAAAGCTAGGCAAATTCAGGAAATTTATTGCGAATTCATGGATCTACGCCTTACCGGTTGCTTTGAACTTTCTCTTTTATCTTCATCAATTTCAAGTTCAAGGATGGTTCCTTTTTCCAAGACATACGGGTTTCATGCTTTCGGACTCAGCGGTCATCGCAGATCAGTTCAGTCGCTATTTTGCGCATTTATTCATCTATGAAGGAAGAAATGTACTTTTTTTCTCCATGCTTCTTTTTTCAATAGTACTTAGTTACAATGCGTGGAGATTAAATAAGAAAATACTATTCAATTCGAATAGCATGCTCTTGATGGGCATCATATTTGGCTTTTTGATGTTCTCTGCTTTCAATTTTTATTCAAACCGCTACATTCTTTGTCTCTTTCCTCTTTTCTCCCTCTTGCTTTCTCATACCCTCTTAAATATGCTCAGTAAGAAAATCAAAATTGCTTGTTTTATTGCCTTAGTACTCGGAGCCATTTCCTTGATCAAGGCGCTTGATAATTCAAAAAATACAGATCATTCTTTAGCCTATTCCGATGCTGTGCGCGCTCAAATGAGCGCCATTAAATATTGTACAAATATGAATTGGCAAAATAGAACAATACGATGTGGTTTTCTTATGGCCAAGAATTTAGAAAGTCATTATCCACGATATGTCAATGATGAGCAAATCTTCAATCATATTAATAAAAAAGGTCTACAGCACGAAATACTTATTGTATCGAGCACAGAACCGAAAGAAGCTCCATCAAATTGGCGAAGTGAATATCGCTCCATCAAACGTTTTGAATCAGGAAATGAGTGGTGCGAGATTCTCACCAATCCTAATAGTTCGACTGAGCAAGGCAATGAATAAGCCCCAATGAATGCATGAAGAAAATGAATTTGATAGTCTTTGACATAGACGATACACTCACCAAGAGCGAAAAGCAACACCAAATGGCTTTTGTCAATGCGATGAAGGATTTTAGTATTTTATCTATCGATAAGAATTGGAAGAGCTATGCGCATCATACCGATAGTCATATACTCAAAGTCAACTATGAAAATAATCTTCCGCAAAAATTTGATTTTTCATTTATCGAATCCTTCGAAGCCCGAATGATGGAATACTTAAAGACTTACGAAGAGGTCAATGAAATTACTGGTGCAAAGGAAATGCTGAAGGATCTTATCGATAAAAGTAAATATGCCATTGCATTTGCCACGGGATCTTTATTGAAACCAGCTCTTCTTAAGCTCGAACAGGCTGGACTGGATATAGATGCAAATTTGGTGACAGCATCCAATGCAATCTATGAAAGAGAGGGCATCGTGAAGCAAGCTATTGAACGAGCGCAGGAATTGAATAGAGTAGACTCTTTTGAAAACATTATTTCCGTGGGTGATGGAATTTGGGATTTAAAAACTGCCGAGAATCTGGGGCTTCATTTTATTGGAATAGGCAAGAAAAACTTTGAAGATTTCAAAAAGGAAAACATAAAAGTGCATATTGACAATTGGTTAGGTTTTGATCTTCATTTAGCTGAAAGACAATTGGGTATTGAAGTTCCAATTTGAAATTCTATCTAGGAATGATTGACTTTTTTCAAGTATTTGCTGAAGTGAACCAATTCATTATTCTAATATGATTTATTGGAACCAATAATCTGCGTTTAACATGTTGAATTGATTTTTGGCTTATTTAGTAAATTCATAGAATTAGTAACTTTCGGCTAGCACACACTTGAGCAACATAAAGAAAATAGTTATTGCAGGTATAGGAGGAGTTGGAGGGTATTTTGGCGGCCTTCTAGCAAAAACCTTTTCTAATCGTTCTGAAGTTGAAGTACACTTTCTTTCGAGGGGCGAGAACTTGAAGCAAATTCAACTAAAGGGTTTGTGCATTCAAGACAACAACCAAGAATTCAGGGTTTTTCCAAAATCGGTTTCTGACTCAGCTAGTGATTTTCCAATTGCGAACTATGTGCTCTTCTGCACGAAAAGTTATGACCTGGAAGCTACAGTAAAGCAAGTTCTTCCCTGTATTAATGAAAATACTGTACTCATACCTCTTCAAAATGGTGTCAATAGTAGGCCACTTATTCAAAAGATTCTTGAGAAAAATCTGGTTTGCGATGGTTGCGTCTACCTGATTTCACAACTCAAGGAACCTGGAGTAATTAACCGACAAGGGAAAATTGCTTCATTGTTTTTCGGCCTAGAAGATTCTCGAGATGATAGACTAGATAATCTTCAATCTATTCTTCTTCAATCGGGAATTCACTCAGTTTTGAGCCAAGACATTCAAAACATCATCTGGGAGAGAAGTTCATTTTCTTATCCTCTGTTGCAACAGCCACCTCCTATTTCGATGCAAACATTCATTCGCTATTGCAAAATCCAGCTCAGCTTGAGATTTTAAAGGAGCTGATTCAAGAAGTAACTCATTTAGCCCATGCATCAAATATTCACCTTGGCGAAAATCAAGAAGAACGGGTATTGGGCATTCTGTCTTCCTTACCCGCGAATGCCACGAGCTCTTTACATCGCGATTTTCAAAAGAATAAAGTCAAGAACGAACTTGAAAGTCTCTGTGGCTTTGTAGTTC
The DNA here is from genome assembly GCA_039028335.1 of Bacteroidota bacterium. GTDB lineage: Bacteria > Bacteroidota > Bacteroidia > Flavobacteriales_D > JABDKJ01 > JABDKJ01. The sequence continues at coordinate 6,965 of JBCCIF010000037.1, read as the reverse complement.
GGCAAGGGAATGCAAAAAATTTATCCATTAATACATTTGAGCACATGTACTTAGCATTAAAGAATAAATTGCTCTAAAATTCAAGAATCCATCAAGTTAACAAGACAACCGTTCTCTATCAAGTTATTTAACGTCAGAAGTAAATTGAACTATGAAAACAAAGCTGAATTCATTTTTAAAATATTATCAAAGTGTACGAAAACGCACTTTAAAATTGATTGAAGTGATTCAACCGGAACATCTTGATTTTTCATACAAACCTGGGAAATTCAGTATTGCAGATCAAATAAGGCACATAGGTGCAATTGAACGTTATTTGTATGCCGAGACGATCGCGGGCAGAAAGAATAAGTACCGTGGCTGCGGAGATGGATTAGCATCAGGGCACTCAGAAATTATCGAATTTCTACACATGTGCCATTCAGAATCCTTGGAAATTTTTGAAGGCCTGGATGATCATCACTTGGAACAAGAATGCTTCACCCCCACAGGATATGCAATAAAAAAAGGCAAATGGCTCGAGCTCCTAGCGGAGCATGAAATACATCATCGTGCTCAAATTTATCTTTATCTCAATCTCTTAGAGATATATACGCCACCTATTTATGGATTGCGTTCCGAAGAAGTAGCCAAATTATAAATGCACCCAATTGAATATAATCGTACCTTCCTGATTCACAGAATTATTCCAACTTTCATGCTAAACAAAAACAAATTAGGTCCTTATGATAGCTTGCAGAGGCGGGCATTACCCTAGGATCTAGAAATTATTGAACGATGTAAAAAAGGCCTATTTAAAAAACTTAAGATTAGCGCTTTGTCTGATAGAAATGATGAAGACGTGTTGAATATTCTTTCTCGATTCGAAAGTCTCAAGGAGTATGAGCAATTCTGCTTATTTGACCGTTTTGAATACATTGATTTCAAGCTCGATAGTAAACTATTAGTAGTGAGTTTAACATCTTCAAATGAAAGGGTATCAAGTCAGCAATACATAAAAAGAGAACTTATTACTGAATTGGAATTTATCGGTTTGGGATGTCTTGCTAATGATTATGGAAAAGTGCTCATTCGTCCAGAGACACTAGCTGATAAAGTGCAAGAGATCTTCAAACCGGTTGAAGTTGATTTTGAAGAAGACAAGGACTTTAGCAGAAAATATTATGTTTTAACCGATGATGAGCAAAGGTTAAGAGAGCAAATGAAGCCAGAGCTTTTATTAGCATTAAAAAAGCAGAAAAAGATTGAAGTTGAAATTAGTGGGCGCCATTTGCTTTGCCGATTTCGTAAAAGGATATCAGAAGAAGCAGCTGAAATGCTTTCTGAATTCCTAATTGATATTGATAATGCAAAAATTTAAATAAAATTTTGGCTATTCAGACTTTACTAAAGGAGATTAAAGATTGTACGATTTGCCTAAGGCATTTAGCACATGGAGTGAATCCAGTTATTTCTGCTGGACAAAAAAGCAAGATCGCAATCATTGGACAAGCTCCGGGTAGAATCGTGCATGAGTCGGGAATTCCATGGGATGATAAAAGTGGAGAGCGCCTGCGTTCTTGGTTAGGGATTGTTGATGAGACATTCTATGACAGCGATAGTTTTGCGTTGATTCCTATGGGTTTTTGTTATCCAGGTACAGGTAAGTCCGGGGATTTAGCACCTCGACCAGAATGTGCACCAAAATGGCATGCTCCGGTAATGAGCGAATTATCACATTTAGAATTGATCGTGCTCATTGGCAATTATGCCCAGAAATACTATTTGAAAAAAGCTTTACAAAAGAATTTAACGGAAACCGTCAAACACTATGAGACTTATCTTCCCGATTTCTTTCCTTTACCCCATCCCTCTCTGCGAAACAATATTTGGCTCAAGAAAAACCCTTGGTTTGAAACTTCAGTAATTCCTTCATTGCAAAGCCGGGTAAAACAAATTCTTGGAAACTAAAGTGGAAAAATTTTCAAATCATCGCGGAGATTATTGGAAGCGCATTGAAGCAGAACTGAAAAGTCAAGATACACGTCAAGCGTTTATATTCCACTATATTGAAATGGGTGCTCTTTTTCAGCATGGATTTTCCTTCTGCATAACAAAAGAAAACCCTCGAATGCTAATTGGAAAGATTTGGAAGGCGGAGTTTGACAATCTTAGGTTTAGACATGTCTTCAATTTGGATCGTCTGGCAATTAAAGAATTCAATATAGAATTGAGCGCTCATGAAAACAGTCGCTTAAATACTTTATTAAAATCTGAACTGGCCTTGAGCAATTGGGAAGGCATTGTATTAGATGGTCTAGCTTGTGAATTTCAATTCGGAGAACAGTTATTCAAGTGGAATAGCAATGAAGAAATCAATACAAACTTGCTTGAACTAGTCAGTTTACTGAGAAATAAAGCGAGCAACTACATTTAATTTTAAAACTTCTTTTGGGTTTCATCTCACTATTCATAATAAAGAACAAGGTTGAATGATATTGTTGCACAATTTTCTTCATTGAGAAAAACATCTTTTTTTTGGTATAAAATGGTACAAGTACTTAATTTTCAAATTCAAATAAATCAATTGATCCTTCGCGCTAATGAAAGAAAATCCCCCTATATCAAGTTGATGCCTTTACCGATAAAGTTTTTGGTGGAAATCCCGCTGCAGTATGTCTATTAAGTGAATGGCTCGAAGAAGACTTGATGCAAAAAATTGCCATGGAGAACAATTTAGCGGAAACGGCTTTCTTAGTCAAAGAAGGAGATCAATTTCACATTAGGTGGTTTACGCCTGCAGTCGAAGTTGATCTTTGCGGACATGCCACCCTAGCTGCAGCTTTTGTCTTGTTTGAGCAGGAAAAAATTGAAAGCGACCGCATTGATTTTTTCTCACCGAGAAGCGGCTCACTTTTTGTGAATAAGAACAATGACCTACTGGCCTTGAATTTCCCAAAAGATGAATTACACGAACTCAGGCTCGAAGAAATACACTTTGATTTATTCAATCAAAGACCAGAAGCTCTTTTTCAAGGAAAAACGGACCTCATGTTTGTTTTTGATAACGAAAAAGACATTGATCAACTCATCCCCTCTTTTGAAAAAATTGCTCAATTAGACTGCCGAGGAATCATCGTTACCGCTGCGGGAAATAAGGTTGATTTCGTTTCCAGGTTTTTTGCACCTCAATCCGGAATAAATGAGGACCCTGTGACCGGTTCAGCACATACCACCCTCACTCCTTATTGGACAGAACGCTTAGAAAAGTCTGAATTGACAGCCATGCAGCTGTCCAAAAGAAAGGGCATTCTGCATTGTAGATTGATAAATGATAGGGTCCAAATTAGTGGTAAAGCGCAACTTTATTTGAAAGGAAGCATCTATATTTAAAAAGGAACCCAATTTCCGATTCATTCAAGCACCATGTCTAAGATAAGCAATACAGTATTTAAAATTCATTTAGTGCCTCTCTTAATATTGATTTGTCAACTAAGCATCAATGGACAAATGAAAGAGGCATATCGCTACTCTATTAATTTTAATTTATTCAACGGATATTATGAAGACTCTCTTGAATTTGTAGAAAAAATGAACGCTAAGCAGGACGTGATGCCTAAATTCTCGGATTTTATGCTTTATGATGATTTATTGGCAATGCATCATTTCTTACCGAATAATAAACTGCATAACATTCAGATATTTTCAATTTCGAATAAAAAATACATCGAATTTTATCCTTCAGGAAAATATTATCAAGTCGAGATGAAAGACAAAGACAGTATTTCTATTTCACTTCAACAAGATAAAGAGAAATGGACCTATTTTGTAAAAGAAGAAGGAGCCTTTTCCTTTCTAATAACCTTGAAAAAAAGATTAGATAAGGACGAATTCGTTATAAATTCACAACTTGATGACTTTCCTGAATGCACTTTAATGATAGAGTATGGAATACTTCCAGAGAAAATAGAGCTCAGTCCTTTCATGTCATTCACAAAATTAAAAGTGCTTAAAACCGAAGTATGTCTCAATGAAGGAGACTATTTCGAACTTATAAAGACCATTCACTTAAAAAAAGTTAGAAAACGGTTCTTCAAGAAACTGAGCAAAGTAAATCCATCCTTATCATCCCATTTTTGAGGGATTTAAAAGTGATCAATTATTAAATACACTATTACAAAAGAAAAAATGACATCTAAACTGACCTAACTCATCCTCACTTTTCTCTTCCTTTCTTGTCGAGAGCCAAGACCTTCAAACAGATAAATCGAACAAAATAATTCCATCTTATGAAAAAAGAAAATACATATATCCAAGCAAAGCCTGAAGCCGGAAAAAGATTCTTCCAAAAATTTCAAAACAAGGGCAAAGTTTGCATGTTGAATTTATTGAAATTCAAGAACAAAGCTGAATACGATCAGGAAGAATTTGAAAAAGATATGAGCGGAAAGGAAGCCTATCAAATGTACATGAACAATGTTCGACCTGAATTGATTAGCATTGGAAGTAAGTTGATTTTTCTTGGCTATTGTAGCGAATTTTTGATAGGTCCAGAACATGAGAAATGGGATGCCGTTCTTTTGGTCGAATATCCTTCAGTTAATGAATTCCTCGCTTTTTCCCAAAGTAAAAGCTACCTCGACAATGTCAAGCACAGAAACGCGGCATTAGCTGATTCGAGATTGCTTCCTATCAAAAAAAACCAAGATCTTCTATGATAAGCAAACAAATTTTTCTGATTTTTTTATTTCCAGTTCATACTTATAATCCACTCTAAAATTTCGAATAAGCCTTTTTCTACCTCTCTCTTATAAATAAAATAACTATATAAAATCAATGATAATATTCAGATTTTGCGTTAGAAGGACTTGCATTACAGCACCTATACCATTTTGTATTTTGTATGAATTGTTCATACATTTAAACACCTCAGAAACTCAAATACATTAATTGAAGATGAAAAACCTATTTATCATTTGCATGACCTTATTCACATTCACTGTTTTCGGTCAAAATCAATCAAAAAATTCAAGCCTTACAGAAAATCCTACTTCTCCCGTAAAATTGGGTGAGATGATTGCTCAAGCACTAGAAAATAACGATGAAGCGCTATTTAGTTCTTTGCTATTTAGCAAGGAAGATTACTTGGAATTTCTCAAATCAAATGTTCCTGAGGGTGTTCCAGAAGATGCTATCAATTCTACACTTCAAAATATAAATGAAAACTTTGAAAGTCAAATTATCGATACATACCTATTGAAGTTCAAGCTGACGCAGAAAAAAATGGAAATTTCGAAAATTGGATTAAAAGACTTGACATTCGAATCAATTCAAGATTCGGTGAACAAGCAAGCCTATAAAGTATCGGCCTCTTTGGATCATGAAGAATTTTCTGAGTTTAGTTTTGATGCAGTCGAATATAAAGGAAGGTTCTATCTCTTGACGCCTGTGCTTTCTATTAGCGAGAAATGAACCTCTCTGCAATCATGCGATAATTCTTAGTATTCTCAAGTTTAACATTGGATTAAGTAAGAACAAGTCAGATAACAATATTTCATGTGGTTCAAACAATTTGGCGGAAGACTGAATAAAAAGTGGAGAAGAATCTATGCTTCTTCACCAAATTGGAAAAAGGGGAAATTTCAGAACCTCATTAAAACGGAAACTGCATTGGACTTGAGAAAAATGCCAGGAATTCTCAGAAAGCAATTTAAAGGGCATCCACATGCATTTCCTTCGAGCGAATTGCCGATTACGGCTTTTGACAAGGCGAAATTTCTATCTTCTGGAAGTACTAAATTCATTTGGTACGGTCATTCGGTTATTCTTTTGAGAATGAATAATAAAACAATTCTGATTGACCCAATGTTAGGAGATGACTCATCTCCTATTGCTCCTACGAAAGCAAAACGATTCTCTTCAAATACACTTTCCTTTGTAAATGACTTTCCGCCTATAGACCTCGTACTTATTACACATGATCATTATGATCACTTGGATTTAAAGAGCATTCTTGCTCTGAAGAATAAAACAAAAAACTACTTTGTCTCATTAGGTGTAAAAAGACATTTAGAAAAATGGGGCGTCTCTCCCGATTCTATTATAGAGTTCGATTGGTGGGACAGCAAAAAACTGGATGATCTTGAAGTAACACTTAGCCCAACGCGGCATTTTTCTGGACGTGGACTCAGTTCGATGGCCAAATGTTTATGGGGTGGTTGGGTGATAAAGTCTAAAACTGAATCCATTTGGTTCAGCGGTGATGGTGGATACGGTGAACATTTTACAGAGATTGGAGAAAAGTTGGGGCCTTTCGATTTGGCATTCATGGAGTGCGGACAGTACAATAATGATTGGCCAGACATCCATCTCTTTCCTCATGAAAGCGTCAAAGCAGCTAAAGAAGCAAATGTACGATTGGCTGTACCAGTCCATTGGGGAGGATTTAGCCTTTCCTATCAACACAGTTGGTTTGATCCAATTGAAGATTTCATAAAACACGCTGAAGAAAAATCCCTGTCGTATCTCTCTCCTCCTATAGGTTCAATTTTTGAAAGCTCTTCGGAATTCCCCAAATGGTGGGAAGAGTACAAATAGATTTTCATCAAGATATTGCGGCTAGTGACTGAATAAAATCAAGAGTCACTCTGATTTCATTAAAGTAAATTCATAAACCCAAAGCAGCTTAATCGCTCAATCCTACCGAAGATAGCACGTTCTAAATTTTCTTCAATCTTAGTGTTTGAATAAAATGCATTTTGGTATAAATATTGCTTCTCAAAGAGAAATTTATAACGCATGAAATCATTCTTACTTATTTTCTTCACTTCTTCATTTTTCCTGGCATCACCTTCGAAAACGAGCAATTTCTTTTTAGAAAACAATCGCTTGCACTGGCAAAAGATTTATGCCTCTCAATTGAACCAATCAGAATTGCTTTCCGCCATTCGAAATTCAGGGAATTTTACTAATACTTCTGTTTTCGG
>JBCCIF010000036.1:0-30568 GCA_039028335.1 Bacteroidota bacterium | reverse complement strand
CCGGGAATTACCCGAAAATTTAGGCTTGCCTTGGACACAAATCGAAGAATACTTAGGGCTTCCTTTTTTCCAAGATGGAAGAGGGCTTAATCCTCTGCTGCAGAATTATTGGATGGTTATTCATCCTCCAATAGTCATGTTAGGATTTGCCTTAACTGCAATCCCGTTTTGTTATGCGATTGCAGGCTTGGCAAGAAATAAACTCGTTGAATGGATAAAACCCGCTTTAACATGGTCGTTTGCAGGTATTATGATCCTAGGCGGAGGATTATTAATGGGAGGCGCTTGGGCCTATGAAGCGCTTAGTTTCGGAGGCTTCTGGGCATGGGACCCGGTAGAAAACGCTTCACTGGTTCCTTGGTTGACCTTGGTCGGAGGTGCGCATGTCATGCTTGTAAACAGAAAGAATCCAAAGTCTCTCTTTTCAGCTTTCTTCTTGATATTAAGCACATTTATTCTAATTATCTATTCCACATTCTTGACAAGAAGCGGAGTATTGGGAGATTCCTCAGTTCACTCATTTACAGGAGATGGAATGATTGAACAATTAATGGTTTTCTTGGTAGCCTTCATTGCCCTCGCAATCGGTTTTCTTATTCGTCATACGAGAAGTCGTTGGATTTATTTCTCTCTTGCATTGGGTCTGCTTGTTTTTGGCTTCGTTCTGGATAAAGTCATTCTTTTTATGTTGATTTTTGTAATCAGCTCGTTCATCGTTCTGATTTGGTCCTATATAAAGTACTTTCCTAAAGCCAAAGAAGAAGAAAGTCTATGGTCGCGTGAGTTCTGGCTTTTCGTAGGAGCAATGGTTCTGCTCATGTCTGCTGGTCAGATTATCGTTAAAACATCGCTTCCTGTATTCAACTATTTATCCGAACCACTCGGAGGTTTCTTCACTTGGTTTGCTGACACTTTTAATTCTGAAGATGCACGAAGGTTAGCAACCGGCAGTTTAGCAATTGAATCCCAAGAAGCCGCTAAAATGGCCTATAACAAGTATCAGATTCCATTTGCCATGTTCATCACCTTGTTTATGGCCTTCACACAGTTCCTGCGCTACAGAAAAACGCCATTCAAAGAATTTAGAAAAGCTATTCTTCTTCCTTTCTTCATAAGTATTGGTTTTTTTACCCTTTTCTTTTTCATATATGACTGGGGGCAATATTTCTCAAAAGAATCTTTTGGACAGAGCTTTTTTGGCTTGAGTATGGTCCTTTTGCTTTTAACATCCCTTTTCACCATAATAGGAAATGCTGATTACTTTATTCGAATTCTTAAAGGAAAATTTGATCATGCAGGAGCATCCATAGCGCATATAGGATTTGGAATGGTTATCCTTGGTGCGCTTATTTCGACAGGTCAAAGTGAAAAAATCTCAAGCAACAGCTCGTCTCAAGATGTAGCTCAATTCAATGAAGCCTTCAACAATAGCGAAGATCTCTTTATGTTTCAAAGGGATACATTGCTTATGGGAGACCGTTTTGTTGTGTATTCGAATAAATTCAAGGATGGAATCAATTTCGTTTATAATGTTGATTACTATAAAAGCCAGAAAAAGAATTACCAAACTGGCGATATCGTTTTCAATCAAAAAACGGGAGGTTTCTTTAAAGCGAAAAGAAGCCACGAAGCCAGTGCAAATTTTCTTTTTCAATTCGAAGAAAATTGGGAACCCGTTTTTAATCTGGATAATATCCCGAACAACTCGGTTCGCAGATGGGCACCTTTTGAAATTTCAGACAAAGATTTCGCCTTGCAGCCTCAAATACAATTGAATGAGAAATTTGGCAATGTACCAGAGCCCGATACAAAACACTATTTGCACAAAGACATTTATACACATGTCAAGTATGGTGATCTCCAATTGGACACCTTAGACGAAGAAGGCTATCAAGCGCCAAACTTCCATGAAATTGCTATGGTTGATACCATTAAATTGAACCGATCTTTTATCACGCTTGACTCATTGAGACTGGATACCAATATGGCAAGGCTTGGAATAAAAGACACATCAGCCTTGATGATCAATAGTTTTGTCACGGTTCATTTAGCAGATACATTCTTCCTCGCAAACCCTCAAACGCTCTTGAGTCAATCGGGATTCGAATCACTCCCCGATAAAGTGGACAACCTAGGAATTAAGGTCGGAATAGAGCAAATTAACTGGGAAACTGGTAAATTCAAGGTCTCAACTGCACTGCACGATTCGGTCAACCCCGATTTCATCATTATGCAGGCCATTGTATTTCCTTTGATAAATATTCTATGGCTGGGTAGTATCTTGATGGTTTTGGGAACATTGATGGCCATCAGGTATCGGTTGAAGAGAGAAAGAAAATAGCATGACCCGCAAACCTAAGATTTCAATTATTGGCACTGGAAGAATGGCCAATGCATTTGGATTGGCGCTAAAAAACGCCAAATACGAGATTGTTTCTGTACATGGTCGAAATGAAGAAAGAGGAAAACTACTAGAACGCAAATTAGACAGTTACTTCTTTAACGACTTCATTATCCCCATCAAGACGGATATTTGTTTTATTGCCGTTTCAGACAATTCGATTAGAAGAGTCTGCAATCGTCTTCAAGATTTTGAAGGATTGGTAGTCCATTTTTCTGGTCATACACCTCTTAACTTTTCAAAATTTGAAGATCGAGGTATTTTTTGGCCAGTGCATTCAATACCCGAAAAAGCACTAAGCACTTGGAAAGATATTCCCGTTTGCATCGATGGAACGTCTTTTGAAGATATCGCTGTTTTAAAAAAAATGGCCTTAGACATAGGAGCGCACGTTCATTTATTAAATCAAAATCAGAAAAAACAAGCTCACCTAGCTGCGGTTTTCGCAAATAACTTCAGCAGCCATATGGTCAATTTGGCCCATGGTATTCTAATGAAAAACAAGCTTCCAGAATCATTGTTATCTTCGATTCTCAAGCAAACAGGAAAACAAATCATGAGCGGAGTCAAGGTTGACCAAACAGGTCCAGCATCAAGAAATGATACCAAAGTATTGCGCGAACAATCTGCACTTCTCAAAAATGATCAAATAATGAGTAGAATCTATAAAGCAATTAGCACATCCATTGATAAACATGCCTGAAGAAAATTACAAAGAAATACTCAATCGTATAAAAACATTCGTCTTTGATGTTGACGGGGTGTTTACAGATAGCAGTATTCATATTACAGAAGAAGGCGAGATGCTTCGTGTAATGAATAGTCGAGATGGATATGCAGTGCAATTGGCTGTAAAGAAAGGATACAATGTTATCATAATTACTGGGGGGCATTCAATTGGTGTTCAGAAAAGGTTTGAATATCTCGGTCTAAAGCATATATATATTGGAGCAAAAGACAAAGAAGAAATTCTTAATGAGCATTTCTCTAAATACCAGCTCGATAAAAACGAAGCCTTGTACATGGGAGATGATATTCCCGATTATCATGTTATGCAAGAAGTAGCGCTGCCTTGTTGCCCCGGAGATGCAGCCACAGAAATAAAGTCGATCGCCAAATATATCTCTAAGAATCTAGGTGGAAAAGGAGCCGTTAGAGATGTCATTGAACAAACAATGAAAGTACAAGGTCAATGGTCTCTTTAGGAAATCTATTTATTTGACTATAAATCCTCAATAGTTTCCTATCGGAAATATTTGCGTATTAGTCAGTTGTTTATTATATTTCACCTAAGAAACAAGACAATTCGTCTTTTTTCGACTAACGGTTTATCTAACTCAATCTGACTAAAATGAAAAAATCATGCTTCATCTTGACTGCATTGCTATGCAGTTTTCTTACGACAATTCGTTCGGATGCACAATGTCCACAACCTCTTCATCCTGATTACAATGCCCTAATCGCATTGTATAATAATGGTGACGGTCCCAATTGGCCCGTTACTGAATGGCATGAGGGAGCAGCAGGTAATAATTGTGATCCATGTACTTGGGAACTCATCGAATGTGAAAATGGAAGAGTTACGGGTTTGGAAATTTTTTATGGCCCTGGGGTCTCATTCTTCGCACCACAAGTTTCGATTCCAGATGAGATTTCAGAACTCACTGAACTCAGGTACTTGAGATTGGCGGGAGGAATTACTTTATCAGTTTCACCTGAAATAGCCAATCTCAGTAATTTGAGGTACCTCTATATTGATAGAGAATTTGGGAGTTTAAATTTTGCCGATTATGCAGGCGCGCCTAATATAAAGAGGCTTGACATTAGACAAACCACCCTTTCAGGAAATTTGGATTCATTTGGATATCTGAGTTTAGACACCTTGGTCATTGACAATTGTGATAACATGGATCCGGTAATACCCAATTCCATTCTTACAATGAACTCCTTGATATCGGCCGCCATTGTAAATTCAGGAATTCAAGGAACACTCGAACCTGAATGGACAAACTTACCTAACCTCAAACTACTTGATCTTCGTTTCAATGAGTACTCTGGTTCTATTCCATTTGAATGGAATACATTTCCTAATCTTGATTTTCTCCTTATTGCAGATAACCAAATAGACGGTGTCATTCCAGAAGGGTGGGGAAATTTCAACCCCAACTTCATATTCAGTATTCGGAATAACAATTTCACCGGTTGTTACCCTTCGAGCTTGAACAACTTAAACATTACTTCTGATAATTTATTTTTTACTATTGATATAGGCCAAATCCCACCAACTGCAGTTGACTTAGGTAATAATTTTGATGGAACATGGGCCGACTTTGTTGACAATGGAACCAATACATGTGGACCTGAAATATGTGACGGAATTGACAACGACAATAATCTCCTCATTGATGACAACGTAGGTTCAATTTGGTTTGCAGATAATGACGGTGATGGATTTGGAACGACATCCAGCCCACTATTGGCCTGCGTTCAACCAGCTGGATATGTATCCAACACCTTGGACTGCGATGATTCAAACCCCAATGTTTTCTTTGGAAATACGGAAATATGCGATGGCATTGACAACAATTGCGATGGTCTAATAGATGAAGGCCTGAGTAATTTGACTTGGTATTTGGACAATGATGGCGATGGATATGGTGATGACTCTAATACCATAACAAATTGTCTTGCTCCGATCGGTTATATTGCTATTGGAGGAGATTGTAATGACAGCGATAGTTCAATAAATCCGGATGCGATTGAATTGTGTGATGGCATTGACAACAATTGTGATGGGCAAATTGATGAAGGCCTGAGCATATTCACATGGTATTTAGACAACGATGGTGACGGATTTGGCGATGACACAAATACAGTTTCAAATTGTCAAGCACCTCCCGGATATATTGCTATAGGAGGCGATTGCGATGACAACAATAGCGCGATAAATACAGATGCGATTGAAATTTGTGACGGAATAGACAATAACTGCGATGGGCAAATAGATGAAGGCTTTGATGCCGATAATGATGGAATTGCGGATTGCGCGGATAACTGCCCGGACACACCTAATAATGACCAAACAGATTCAGACGGTGATGGTCTGGGCGATGCATGTTCCTCTATAGGAAACTGCCAAAACATTCCAAATAACAGCACAGAATTTGAATTCATTAACCGTGTGCAAACTGTTGGCTTTGACAATCAAAGTGGCGATGACGGAGGGTATGCTGACTATACCAATTTTACAGCTGTAGTCTATCAAGATGCCTTTACCCCATTTCTTCTTACACCAGGATTTACTGGACAGAGTTATGCTGAGAATTGGACCGTATGGATAGATTGGAATCAAGACAATGATTTTGACGATGCGGGAGAATTGATTTTTCAAACAGACGAATCAGAATTTGGAACAGTTCAAGCAAACATTCAAGCACCAATAGGTCAGAGTGGTCAAAGGATCATGCGCATTCAAATGGGATTCTTTACCCCTTCCAGCGACCCTTGCGAAACAAATGGTGGCGAAGGAGAAACAGAAGACTATAGTATTTACGTACTTCCATGTTTTAATATCGGTGGCACTACTTTCTTCGAATACATCGATGAAGTCACTTTCGGTGGCCAAACAAGCAGTACTGGAAATAATGGAGGATGGTATTTTGACACTTCTAATCCATTTGTAATGGATATTAATCAAAGTATTCCTGTTTCATTGGTTCCTGGTTTTAATGGTAGTGCCTATGATGAGTATTGGAGGGTTTGGATTGACCTGAATTTCGATGGGAGCTATACGAATGACGAAATCGTTTTCGAGGACAATGGCACAGGCAGCATCACAGGAAGTTTTGATTTTCCTGCAGGCCAAGGAACGGGTATAACAAGCATGAAAATCGCTATGAAGTGGGATGAATTTCAGAACGATCCTTGCAATAGCTTTGCCTATGGTGAAGTCGAAGATTATGTCGTTCATTTGGTTCAGACCAATTCAAGCCATGCAAATGAACATATAGATTGGACAAAATTCATTGAAAAAGAAATTGCACCATTGGCAAATGATGATGAAGTCTCTGAGAGAAAAAATAAAGAAGAAAATGGGGTTTATCTTAGCTTAAAGGCTTATCCAAATCCTTCGAAAGGGGAATTCACTATTGAACTATTCGGAGATATAGCTAAGTCCTATAACTATGAGGTATTTGACATGTCTGGAAGACAAGTACTATCAGGTAGTGCTGCAGGGAACAGATTCTTGCTGGATTTATCTTCATTTGAAAATGGAAATTATATTCTTCGTATCTTCAATGAAAATGGGACAAAACATTTAAACCTATCAAAGATCTAACCTGTAGGAAAAGTTAAATTTTCCTTAACCCCTGGCCTAAAAAACCAGGGGTTTTTTGTTTTATTTGAATCTGATGAGAGCTTCATACTTCATATTATTTGTTTTGATTTTCTCATGTCAAGGAGATGAAAACGCCAAAAGCGAGCTTTCTTTTCAGAACGATATAGGTCCTATATTTTGGAAAAATTGCAGCTCTTGCCATCAGGCGAACGGTGCAGGTCCTTTTGATTTAATAAGTTATGACGATATCAATAAGAAAAAACATACCATTTTAGAAGTCATTGAATCGGGATACATGCCCCCTTGGCCTGCCGATACCCTTAGCAATACATTCTTGGGTGAAAAAAAACTGTCCCAAGGCGAAATAAAACGCATAAGAAATTGGATCGAAGGGGGTGCACCAGAAAATAAGATCAAAAATTATAGTCCTGATTACAAGCTCTTAACAAACGTGCCTAAACCAGATTTGATCTTCAAATTACCAAAAGTAGAAATTCAAGGGAACAATAAAGATGAGTTTTACTTAATGAAAATCCCCTTTGAATTGGAGGAAAACAAAATCATCAAACTTGCCATCTTGAAGCCAGGAAATCCTAAACTGGTGCATCACTGCGATGCTCAACTAATCAATTATAAACCAGATAAAAAAGAGAATATTGAGGAAGGATTAGATCTCGTTAATGTCAATGATTATGCAAGTTATCAAGAAGCTTTTACCGCTATGAACCTGCTGAATGACAACGGTTCCTATCCCGAACTAAGCCCTGGCTTGATGCATTTTTTACCTGGATCAGAATGGCAAATCTACCCTAGCGAAATTGGCGGTTTTGAGATGAACAAAACAGGGGCTTTTCTTATTAACCAAATGCACTATGGACCAAGTGCCATTAAAAGTTCAGACCAGAGTGAATTGCACATTTATTTAACTGAAGAAACACCTAAGAGAAAAGTAAAAGAGTTGGTTCTCGGAAGCGGTGGCAAAGGAAAAATTAAGCCCGAATTGATCATCCCTCCGAACAAGAAAAGCTCCTTTGAGTTGAATTACACCGTCAAAGACACAATGTCCATTTTGACTATTAATCCTCATATGCATCAACTGGGCAATTTCTTTGAGGCAAGCATAATCAGTCATAACGAAAAAGAAAAAGTAATGGTGAAAATCACTAATTGGGATTTTCGCTGGCAAAACTTTTATACCTATCAATATCCTCTAATTGCTTATCCCGGAGACAGGATCAAAGTAAGTGGAATCTATGATAACACTCAAGAAAACCCTTTTAACCCCAACTCTCCACCACTTATGGTCGATGGACTAAAAAACAGCATGAAATCATCAGATGAGATGTTTCAATTCTCCTTAAATTATTTAGAATATCAAAAAGGTGATGAATTAATACCTCTTAGTACAAAATGATCTTCTGCGTCCAATTGTCTAGTCGAATTACGTACGCTCCAGGTCCTAGCTGACTCAAGCCGATAGATTGCTGTCCTGGCAAAATAGTATGTTGAATTAGCAATTGACCATTTAGCCCAAAAATTTCCAGTTGTCCATTCCTCATCGCCTCAATTGAAAGGACTTTGTTCATTTGATCAATTTGAAAGGATCGAACCTGCTCTGCTTCTTCAACACCTACTAATAATGCATTTGCGTACAGTGTATGGAAAAAAGCATTTGTCGAATCTACGGTATTAACCACTCGGACTGATGCGTATCCCGTTCCAACGGAAGAAGGATAGAAATAAAATGAAATTTCGTCTGTAGCCATTTCGTCCAAAAAGAAAATACCCTCGCTAATTTCGGGAGGAAAACAAGCCTCGGTGCACAATGCAGTTTCCCAATCTGCTGGAATACTCTCTTCAGTTCGAATGAAGTCCACCAAGTAAGTACTGTCGGTCAAATTTGTGGCTTCAAAATGAAATATGATAGGATCCTGAGGGTTCGCTGCTCCTGTTAATACAGTATCATCCAGCAAGTTTAAACTAAACACCTGACTATATGCGAATGAGAATAAAAGTAAAGACCATGCAAGCAAAAGCGACTTCATAACTCAATAGTACGGGATTAATGGTAGATTGTTAAAACCAATTTCCTTGGTCCTCCATTATTCCTAAACTCGCATAAATAGACTCCTTGCCATGTGCCCAAATTGAGTTTCCCATTTGAAATCGGAATGGAAACGCTACTGCCAACAAGACTTGATTTTATGTGCGCTGGCATATCATCAGGCCCTTCCATCGTATGCTTGTAGAAGGACATATTCTCTTTAACCAGATGATTAAATGTCATTTCGAAATCTTGCCTTACTGTGGGATCGGCATTTTCATTGATGGATAAGCCTGCAGAAGTATGTTTGATAAAGATTGTCAGCACTCCTTTATCTGGTAATTCCAATTGATTCAAAATATCTTGTGTTATCAAATGAAATCCTCTAGGATACGCTTGGAGCGTATATTCAACTTGTGAAATCAATTACTTCTTAAGTTTTTCTTCTCTTAATTTGAACAGTTCTGTGCACACGTCTAACTCGTAGATTCGTGCACCATTTTTGTCCTTCATCTCATCGGTTATCAAAACATTGCAATCGTCCGTAAAAACAAGTGCTTCTTTTTGACTTTTAAATGTAAAGGGTATGAATTCTTTCATTCCAAGATGAAACTCATCTGAGGAATAATTCGAAATATAATATATACCCTCCTTGGCCAACAAGGCAATACTCTCTCCTGAAGGGCTAATATCTGCTGCAGTAATGACTCCCTTACCCCTGTCCATGTTGGTACCGATTTTACCTAGATAAGTGGCCGTGAATGTTCCCTCTTCATCAGGAACTTTGTAAAACTTAGTATATCCCTTTGCCGGTTCGCTTCGATCTTTTGAAAAAATATAGATCCAGCCTTTATGATGAAACATGGCTTCCATGTCAAAGTTTCTGTCGTATTTGGGATGATTGTCGGTAGTATTATCTGGCAAAGTGAATTTTATCTCTGTCGCAACTGGAAATGCAAAGGCGCCTTCAGGTAAAGCAACTTTCAATATCTTGAATTTCTTTCTATCGCAATCATTATTACCAAAATCCCCTAAATAAAGATTTCCTTTTCTGTCGCGAGCTATATCTTCAATATCCTTGACCTTCACATTTTCTATTGTGATGTATTCCGTCATCGCGCCATATTTATCTAGTTTATAGAGATTAATCTCTCCATTGCCATCATTGTGTGTATAGAATTGATCATTGCCTGCAGTTTCTAATCCTGAAGACTCTTCTATACCCGGTGGCAGCATACCAACACGTTTAGGAATCTGAGGTCCTTGCGCACAGCAAAACAAAGGGAGAAGTAATAAAATCGTGAGTAAATTTTTCAATGTGATAAGATTTGTACTAAAATTATACAAAATTCATGCAGAAATCAACTCACAAAAGAGTGAATCAAAGAATAAGAATTTTCTTTGTATAACTCAAAGTTCTCGCATTTATTCTCAAGAGATACAGTCCTTTGTGCAATTTACTGACATCTAAATCTGCGGAAGTACTTTGAAGAATAAAACTTCCATCAATTCCTAAAAGTTGGATGTTTTCTATCTGTATTGAACTCTTAACATAAATTCGATCGCCAACTGGATTAGGATAAATTTCAAAAACGGACTCAAATTCTCTTATTGATGAAGGTAAATCCCAAGCTAAAGACACCAACTCTGGCATAGAAACGTATGGGTTGAAATTTCCTTGCAACTCCTGAATTTTCTCGTTTCTCAAAATCTCTTTTGAATCGGGCAGATCCTGCAAATGCCATTGATGCAAAGTAGTCAGACTTCCTAATTCTGAGATCGCTCCTACCTCATCGGGATACATGGTATAAAAATAAAACACAGCTCTCGCTACGTCACCTTTGTGATCCTCTCTTGGTTCAAATCGAATATTAATATCGCGCTCACTATAAAGGTCGATATCACTTGTAGGTACGTTGCTGATATTGAATAAATCCGAATCATCTCCTATATACCAATTGTCAGTGAGGTTGTCATCGTTTTCTCCAAAAGGTAAACTCCCTCTGGCTGAGTTCACATCCATATGCGTTGGAAATACATGGTGAACATCAGACCGCATGGGTTCATTTCCATCAAATAATTGTTGGGGAACGGTATGCTCAGCGTTTATGGGATTCAAAAATGTTGTAAAAGATGCGGCTTGATTAAAACCTGAGTAAACACAATATACTCTTCCTGCTTCATTATCAATATCAGAATACATGGCTTGCCGAGCAGCATTATATCCAACACTTGAGTGATGTGAATCAAACCAATTCGCTTTGAGCCAATCTCTTAAATTCTGGCCACTTAATCCATCCGGAGGTGGAGGATCCTGAGCACATAAAACCGCGCTAAAAAATACAATTGCCAAAAAAGATAAAAGCCTCAAAATACTTAATTATTTATGGTCAATTCGTTCAAACTACGAACGATATTCGATTCGATCCGATCTAAGATGGGCCCTTCGACAGATTTTTCAAACGTATTGCCCGAAACTTTCTCGAATAGTTCGATATATCGTTCACTTACCGATTGAATATATTCATCTGACATTTCTGGCATTACTTGTCCTTCTTTGCCTTGAAATCCATTTGAAATCAACCATTGTCGAACAAATTCTTTTGAAAGCTGTTTCTGCCCCTCTCCTTTTCGCTGTCTTTCTTCATAGCCATTAGCATAGAAATATCTGGATGAATCCGGAGTATGAATTTCATCGATCAAATAAATTTGCCCATCGAGCAACCCAAATTCATACTTTGTATCCACCAAAATAAGACCTTGTTTCTTAGCCATTTCAGTCCCTCTTTTGAAAAGCGCATGCGTTATTCTTTCGAGTTCTTCGTAAATGGATGCATCGACAATTTCTCTTTGGATAATTTCCTTTTTTGAAATGTCCTCGTCATGTCCTTCTTCTGCCTTAGTGGCTGGTGTAATGATAGCAGAAGGAAATGGATCATGTTCCTTCATACCATCAGGCATGGGAACACCACAAAGCGTTCTTTTCCCTATACTGTACTCTCTCCATGCATGCCCTGTTAAATAAGCGCGAATGACCATTTCGATTTTAATAGGCTCGCACTTATATCCAATCGTAACATTGGGGTCTGGTGAAGCTAACTTCCAATTTGGAACTATGTCTGCTGTAGCATCAAGAAACAAAGAGGCCAATTGATTCAAAACTTGCCCCTTATATGGAATGGCTCTAGGAAGCACTACGTCAAAAGCCGAGATTCGATCGCTCGCCACCATAACCAATATATTTTCTCCAATGCCGTAGACATCTCTTACTTTTCCTCTATAAAAAGACGTCTGCTCTTCTAAGTTAAAATTGCTTTCCTTAACCGTATTCATCAGGCTTCAAAAATAGATTTTAATGCTGAAAACCCGTGGAAATTAAAGGATATACTTTTGTTAAAGTAATGAACAATTTGAATGCATTTTCAAATTCTTATTTTGTGACAAATTTGGGAGATGGAATACAGCTATTTTGACCGAGATCTATCCTGGCTTCGTTTTAATCACAGAGTCCTGCAAGAAGCCAAAGACAAACGAAACCCTCTTTATGAGCGAATAAAATTTATCGCCATCTATTCTTCCAATTTGGATGAATTCTTCAAAGTTCGCGTTTCGGATATTCGGCAAATAAAAGACTTGAAAAAAAAGCTGCGTAAGAAACTCATCACTCGTCCGAATAAATTACTGAAGGAAATCAAAAAGCAAGTAGATCTCCAAGGTGACGAGTTAGGCAGAATTCTAAGGGAAGAAATTGTTCCAGGATTAAAGGAGAATGGGATATTTCTTCTGACAATGAAAGAACTTGAAACCAGTGGACAAACTATTTGGTCCCAAGAAGCTCTCGAGAAATTTGACAAATGCGAGGCCAACAAGCTGGAGTCTCCCCTTGAAATTGAAAATGAATTACTCTATCTAATAGGAAAGAAAAGCGATTCTGAATTGTTATTCTACCCTATACCCGGTGGTTCAGATCGATTTGTTTTGCTCGATGAAAATAAGATCGCTTATGCTGATGATTTACTTAAGATTAAACTGAAAGAAAAATACGGTATTCCATTTTTCAGCATAAAAGTTTCGCGAGATGCAGAGCTCTATATCGAGGATGAATACTCCGGAAACCTGCTTGACAAGATCATATCTTCTCTCCCAAATCGAGCATCTGGACAGGTAACACGAACGCTTGTTGAAAGAGATATCGATACAGAAGTTTTAAAATTATTCAGCCAAATTTTAGATATCAATGAGACAGATATCGTTCATGGAGGGATTCATCACAATTTGAGTGACTTCTTTGGGTTTCCCAACCCCAGCCAAACTGACCTTAGTCTTCCAGATTTGCCTCCGCAAAGATCAATAGCATTACGCAATGCGAAATCCATGTTTGAGGCTATTCAAGAAAAAGACCGCCTGCTGAGTTTCCCTTATCAGTCCTTTGAAGATGTAGTTCGATTAGTTGAGGAAGCTGCTGAGGATAAATCTGTGCATAACATAAGCATGACGCTATATCGAGTATCGAAAGATTCTTCCATCGCCAAAGCACTTATGAAAGCTGTTGAAAATGGAAAAGAGGTGTATGCATTTATTGAAACGAAAGCCCGATTTGACGAAGAAAACAACATTAAATGGGGCAAAAAATTGCAAGAAGCCGGAGCTACTATCATGTATAGCTATCCTGGAATAAAAGTTCATTCAAAGATCTTATTTATTGAACGAACAAATGCCGACCGATCAGAATCATATGCTTATATCGGAAGTGGAAATTTTAATGAAAAGACATCAAAAGTTTATACGGATTTTGCGCTCATGACGAGTAATAAGAAAATTTGTTCTGATTTGAAACAGGTATTTGAAGTCCTTCAAGGACGACTTATTATTCCAAAACCCAAGCGTTTACTGGTTTCTCCCTTTAACACCCGAAAAGTATTAACAGAAGCCATAGATAGAGAAATCGCAAATGCAGGAGAAGGAAAAGCATCGAGTATTTCCCTTAAAATGAACAGTTTGCAAGACAAGAAATTGATCAATAAATTGTACGATGCAAGCAGAGCCGGAGTTCAAATAAAAATTATTGTTCGCGGAATTTGTTGCCTCGTTCCTGGAATTGCAGAACAAAGTGAAAACATAGAGGTCAGAAGCATTGTGGGTCGCTTTCTTGAACATAGCCGATTATACCTTTTTCACAATGACGGAAAAGAAAAGATGTATATGGGATCAGCAGATTGGATGACGAGAAATCTGGATCATAGGATTGAAGTGCTGAGTCCAATATTGGATGAAGATATTTTTACTCACCTAAAATCTTTCTTCGAAAACCAATGGCAGGATAAAGCCAAGGCACGTCTAATCGATGACCTCCAAAGCAATTTGTACATCGACCCGCAATCCGACTTGAAGAGTTCGCAGGAGCTGGCATATGAAGATTACGCATCATTGGATTAGCATAGTTTAACATGCTCATAGAGCCGTGAGCAGATCGAAATACTAATTTCATTTTCATGAGCGTTAGAAAATAAACCAAACCTTATGAAAAGCACCATATCCCTATTCCTTCTATGTTCAATTCTTCTTTGTTCTTGCACAAACTTTGAAAATACAGACAGTGGCAAAGAAGGCACGGAAAAAATATCGAGTACTTATTCAATGGAAAAGAATTCTATTGATGAAGTCTATTTAGATAAACTCGAAAGCTCAGATTTAATAATTACTGAGCCTATATCGACTCAGAAATCCACTGATAAAACACCTAGATTGATAGAAAGTGTTAAAGAGAAATCAATCATACATCAAGAAGAAAGGAATTTAAATTCAGGACAGATAGAACTGAAATCATTGGCTGCCTTGGACGTGCGTGGAGATGATCGGGATATCAAAGAATCGATCGATCAAAAAATCACCTATCAAAAATTTCTTGATCCTATACTCAAAGATGCAACAGAAACGATCTCATTCAATCCTCAAGTAAACAACAATTTTGTCTTAAAGAAAGGAACTAAAATTCATATACCAGCCAATTCAATTTCAGATGCCAAAGGCGAATTGTTCCTTGGAGTGGCTGAGTTGAATGCCATTGAAATCATCAGTTTAAAAGATGCAATACTAACCGGAAGTACAACTAATTATGGAAATGAAATATTAGCCTCCAGGGGCATGCTCGACATTCAGTGTTCGGATGAAAAGGGAAATGAATTATTCATTCGCTCCGGTTCTCAAATTGGTGTTACAGTTCCCCAAATGAAGGAGCCAATTGAGGGAACTTCCATTTTCAAAGCACGTGAAACCAACAATAGGATCGACTGGATTATGGATAACAGTCAGGACGCAACATTCGATACGCTCATTAATTATACTCGAATTGCTTGGTCAAAATTAAATGAAGATCAACTGAGAAAAAATGAACGAGCAAAAGAAATTAGAATATTAGCGCTTAAAGGCAATGGAAAAAACAAATCTTCAATAAAAAGAAAACTCAAGCGCTGTAGAAAGTATGTTCATCGAAAACATAGAAAAAACAGAGAGGATCCAAGAAAGAGTTACCCTCGACATTCGAAATATTTGAAGATCAACGAGCGCATGATCCTAGGAGATGCAAAATTTGCATGGCAAATAGATCCTATATCTCGTTCTCAAAATCTGCGTTCTGGATATTACACATATGGAGTCAAGTCTTTTGGGCGATACAATATTGATTTCATTTACAAAATCAACAAACCGAAGGTGGAGCTCTATGTTCGGGACTCAGGAGAACATAAAATTAATTTGTTATTTCAAAAGCAAAAGGTGCTTCTTGCAGGCATGCAAGAAGAAGAATCTGTTCAATTTTCATATATCCCAACTGATCAAGAAATCACATTCATAAGCACTAAAGCAGTTGATGAAGATAAAGTTGAATTTGGTTATCTGAAAACCAACTCCTCCCTTAAGAACTTTGAGATAAAAAACTATCAAGTTTACAATAGGGATGAGTACCTGATAAAACTGGAAGAAGTGACTCATATTAAAGATGATTTATCTTCACGATAAAAATTGTATCATTGAATAGCCAAAGCTATTCATGAAGTGCAAAAATTGTGAACATCCTTTAAACAAATCGGACAATTTCTGTCCGAATTGTGGTGCCAAAAATGTAACGCAAAGGACTTCTCTGAAATCACTCATATCTGAATTTAGCTCACGGGTTTTTGCCTGGGACAACCGCTATTTTCGAACATTCAAAGGCTTAATTGTTCATCCAGAAAAGATCTTCACGTCCTATATTGAAGGAACCCGTAAAAAATTTACAAGCCCGATCTCATTTTTGGCTATTTGTGCTGCATTCGGAGCACTATGCTTTAATATCATGGCGGATGAATACATGGTTTTAATGGAGAATCAGACGCATGCATTTAATGAAATGCTTCTTGAAAGTGTCACAAAAGATTCAAATGTGGCCGAGAATTTAAAAGCGGAACAGCTGGAAACACAAAAAAATTCCATGCTTTTTACGATAAAGAACTATTACCTCATTTCTTTCATTGGTTTACCTTTTTATGCCCTTCTTTCCTTTCTAGTCTATTTTAGGCCTTATAATTATGGAGAGCATTTGGTATTCAATTGTTACGCTCAAGGACTGAATATTATCATGTCTGTCATACTCATGTTTGCATCATTGATAATCTCTCCCAGCTTTTTCTCCATTTCATTTTTGATTATGATGGCCTATTATATTTACGCTTTTTCAAGGTTGTATAAGCATGGGTTCCTTCCAATTTTACTCCGATTTCTTTGGTTCATTTTTGTGTTCATTGTAGTGGCATTTGTATTTCTATTTATTTGCGCAGTTATAGGCATTGCTATTGCCTTCATAAATAAATAGCCCCTTTTCTAAATAGCTTTTTGCATATAGTTAGAAAATCTCGATCCGCTGTCCGCATTTCCTACTTGATCAGAATTCATTAACTTCGGAAGAGTAATTCACACCTCTTATGAAATCTTTATTCGCCTTACTTTTCTCAGCATTATTTATTGCTTCTTTTGCCCAAGGGCCTGCGCCAAGAATAGAAGCTAAAATTGATCAAGTGATCAATCAATACGGTCTAACAGGCGAAGGAGTTTTGGCTGTGATTATTGACCGGGGTATTGATTATCGCCACCCCGATTTTATCGATGAAAACGGTAATTCGCGAATTCGGTACATTTTTGACATGATAGACCAGAGCGGGGCTAATGATCCGGACAATAATTATGGAGTTGGAACGATTCATAGCCAAGAAGAGCTGAACGCATCATTGCAAGCCGGAACTGTGCTCACCAATGATATTCATGGACATGGCACGGCAACAGCTGGTATTCTGGGCGGAAATGGAGAGCAAAGTCTAAATCAAATCTATCAGGGTGTTGCACCGAACGTTGAATACGTGATCATTACTTTGGTCCATGATTATTTCCCTCAATTCATGAACAATCCAGGACAGGCAGGATTCTTTGATCCAACTTACATTCCAATAGCTTTGAATTTTGCTTTTGATAAAATTGAAGAATTGCAAATGCCAAGCGTCACCTTGATGAATATTGGATCGACTGGTGGCCCAACTGACGGAAGCAGTTTAATTTGTCAAAATATTGATGATTTTGTTAATTTTGGTCATCCATTTGTTTGTGGTGTAGGTGATGACGGTGGTGGAAATAACCACGCCTCTTATACCCTTTCTAATAATGAAACGATTGAATTGGAAATTAATAAGGGCTTTGCCGGAAACTTGAGGTTTGATCTTTGGTATTCAGAAGAAGATCGATTTACACTAAGTCTTGAACTACCGAATGGCGATTTCTATGGTCCTTTTGCAGCCCCTTCAGGACCCAATGGAGCCAATGATCAATTTTTCGCAGAAGCTAATATTTTTCACAGAGGTGCTAACGTAGAATTTTTTGGAGCAAGTTCTAATCGGAGAGAAATATTAATCGACTTACTACAAAACCCCGGAAGTGCCGGTGTATACAAAGTAATTCTCGAAGGAACCAGTATCAATGATGGATTTTTTCATGCAACACTTAACCCTGGTTCGGGCTTTACCAATAATGAATTTCTCAATTATACTCAAGAAGGATATAGCATTGCGGATTATTCTTCATGCTTAAATACGATATCACCAACTGATTATGTAATTCTGAACGAATGGACGGATTTAGGGGGTAATTTCAACGATATAACCGGTCAAGGTGAGGCGGGAGAAATCTGGCTTGGATCGAGCGCAGGACCGACTCAAGATGAGCGATTAGGTGTTGATTTCGCATCCCCAGGTGAAGTTTGTTTTGCAGCTTACTCCGTAGATTCTTGGTATTATTTTTCAGGCTTTAATTTAGTCAACGATGGCAACGGATTTTATGGTCTGCAAAATGCCGTTAGTGCTGCTGCACCTCTTACATGCGGTGTTATTGCACTAATGCTAGAAGCTAATCCAAATTTAAGTCCAGCGCAAATTCTTGACATTTTACAAAGCACTGCTATTGAAGATAGCTTTACAGGAAGTACACCCAATACTATCTGGGGTCACGGAAAATTGGATGCTTTGGCAGCCATTGAAGCTGCATTGGCGCTAGTTTCTGTAGAAGATTTACTTGCAAAACCAGCTGTGCACGTCTTTCCTAATCCTGCATATGAAGAATTGCGTTTCGAGCTTAACCAACAGATGAATATTCAACACTTGGAAATCGTTAATTTACAAGGTCAAATTATTAAATCACACATTCCGCTAAATAGCAACAAAGTGCTGAATATTAGTGAGTTAAATAAGGGTGCTTATCTTCTTCGTGTGCGAACGGAAAAAAGCCAATTTAGCCAATCTTTTGTTAAAATGTAGTTCTTACCGTTCATCATTTCAACCCAGATTTCAGGTCTCTAATGCAACAATATGACCCTTCATCAAAATGTTGGGTCGCCTACTTATAGCCTGCTTAGATTTGATTCAACATAAAAGAATTGCATTTGCAATTTCAAAGTGAGCATTCGCTCAGAAAATAATCAAATCACAAAATCATATATAATGGTACAGAAAACATCAAAAGCGTTCGTAGGTGCCTCATGGGCAGCTACTGCTATCGGAAAAATCGGCTTCATTGCTGGCCTTTTGCGTTCTGGTCTCAGTTTTAATGAAAAAGGATTCTTTTTTACAGTCCTCCTATTTGGTATGTTCTCGGTTATATCACTTCAAAAAGCAGTGCGTGACCGACTCGAAAAAATTCCTGTCTCGAATATCTATTATGGAATTTGTTGGGTAGTCACAATTATTTCTGGAATTCTACTCACTGCGGGCCTCATTCAAATTGAATTACTGCCGAGTGAAAAAGGTTTTTATGCCTTTGCCTTTGTACTCTCCTTATTTGGCGCTGTGGCAATTCAGAAAAATACTAGGGACGAGCTCGCTGCTAAAGATCAGATTTATGCACGAATCGAATAAAAGAAAGGGCCTTGTGCCCTTTTTTTTCATGCGATAAATGCCATATGAAATGGGCAATGTCTAAATTTGCAAAGTGAACCCCTACAAAACAGCGGCATATTATACCCTGGGCTGCAAACTCAATTTTGCCGAATCCTCAACCATTGCCCGTCAATTGTCTGAAAAAGGCTTAGCCCGAGTGGATTTCGATCAGAAAGCTGATGTTTATGTCGTCAATACCTGCTCGGTTACAGAAAATGCGGATCGTAAATGCCGAAACATTATTCGCAAAGCCAAGCAAACAAATCCATCATCAAAAGTCATCGTTATTGGTTGTTATGCTCAATTAAAACCAAAGGCTATTGCTTCTATAGATGGGGTTGATATGGTGCTAGGAGCAAATGAAAAATTCAATATTGCGGAATTCCTTCAAGAAGATCAAGAGGACGTATTGATAAAAAATGAGCACATCAAAGAAACCCGTGAATTTGTTCCGGGCTTTTCTTCTGGTGACCGCACCCGTACTTTTTTAAAGGTGCAAGACGGTTGCGACTACTTTTGTTCTTTTTGCACCATACCGTTGGCTAGGGGAAGAAGTCGAAGCGCCTCCATCGAAGAAACGCTCGCAGAGGCTCGGAAAGCTGCCCAAACAGAAGCCAAAGAAATCGTGCTGACCGGAGTCAATATCGGAGATTTTGGTTCAGGTACCAATGAGTCCTTTTTTGACTTGGTTAAACAATTGGATTCCATTGATGGAGTCGAACGCTTTCGCATCTCTTCCATTGAACCCAATCTCTTGAGCAACGACATCATCGAATTTGTGGCGGGCAGCGAAAAATTTATGCCCCATTTTCACATCCCTTTGCAATCTGGATCAAATGTCCTGCTCAAAAAGATGAGAAGAAGGTACGACTCGCATCTCTATGCCAATCGCATTCAAACTATCAAAGAACTGATGCCCAATTGTTGTATTGGTGTTGATGTTATAGTCGGTTTTCCTGGTGAAAGCGATGAGCTGTTTCAAGAAACCTATGATTTCTTGAATACGCTGCCCATCTCCTATTTGCACGTCTTCACCTATAGTGAACGGGCCAATACTACTGCTGTTCGCATGGACGAAACAGTGCCTATGGCTACGCGCAATGAACGAAGCAAAATGCTGAGGATTCTCTCTCAAAAGAAAAAAAGAGCTTTCTATGAAAGTCAAGTAGGTCAAGAAAGACCCGTACTTTGGGAATCTTCTGATGTCGAAGGAATGATGCATGGTTTCACAGATAATTATTTGAAGGTGAGTCGCTCTTTTGAAGCCAACAAATGCAATACAATTGATACGGTGGAACTGAACGAATTGGACTCTTCGGGAAAGTTTAATGCACCTATTGAAGTTTTGACTACAGCCTAAATCTTTATTCAAATTAATTAAGCATCTTTGGGCAGCATTAGAAACCTGTAAATGTATCCGAGTTTATACCACTTTTTGCTAGAGACCTTTGGAATTGAAATTACTTTACTCAAAGTAATCAACACATTTGGGCTTTTTGTTGCTTTCGCATTTGTAGGTGCGAGTATTTGCCAAAGCAAAGAACTCATGCGAAAATTTGAAGAAGGAAAACTCTTAGCGACCGAGAAAAACGTTCTACGGGGAAAAGGTTTGAATGTGCTCAATCTCGTAATCAATCTTATTATTGGTTTTCTAATCGGCTTCAAACTGATTTATTTATTATTTAATCAAGAAGAAGCAACAATTGATCCACCAGCATTCTTTTTGTCAAGCACCGGTTCTGTATGGGGTGGAATTTTGGTTTCTCTGCTTTTTGGATACAGTCAATACAGAGACTATATCAAGGAAAAGAAAAAGTATCCGGAGGAAAAAAATGTTCTAACAAAAATTCTTCCCCAACATCTATCCGGAAATATAACACTCGTAGCCGCGATTTTCGGAATCGCAGGTGCAAAGCTTTTCCATCTCCTTGAAAACCCGAAAGAACTGCAGGACTTCTTCAGTGACTTTAGTGCACAAAATTTTCTCAGTGGCCTTACAATTTATGGAGGCTTAATCGTTGGAGGAATTGCTGTACTGATCTATATGTACCGCAATAAAATACACCCCTTACACGGTGCAGATGCCAATGCACCTGGTTTATTTTTAGCTTATGGAATTGGCCGTTTAGGCTGTCATTTTAGTGGAGATGGTGACTGGGGAATTGCCAATTCCAACCCCAAACCCTTTTCTTGGTTACCGGACTGGCTGTGGTCCTATCCCTACCCCAACAATGTATTGAGTTGGAGCAGATATAGTGAAAAAGGTGGATACACGGGTAAGGCCCTCACAGAAGACATGGGTTATTATATCCATGAGGGATACGGGACATATTTAGACCCAGGCGTTTATCCCACTCCCGTGTATGAAGCGCTGTTTTCCATCGCTGTCTTTTTTCTGCTTTGGAAATTCAGAAAAAAATTCATCATACCCGGCACACTCTTGTGTGTTTATCTGATGATCAATGGTTTTGAACGCTTTTGGATAGAGAAGATCAGAGTGAATGAAGACTTGTCATGGTGGAGCAACGTTACACAAGCAGAATTGATTTCTGTCAGTCTCTTTCTCTTAGGCCTTATTGGGTTTATCTATCTTAAAAAAAGAAATAAAACTGATTTAACACTGCAATGAATCTCCAGTCGATCTGCGGAGATGTAATCACAGAAAGCAAGAAAATTGGTTATTATCTTAAAAGGGAACGCAATCAATTTCAGCACACTCTTATTGAGGTCAAAGGACGGAACGATTTTGTTTCTTATGTTGACAAGAATGCCGAAAAACAATTCGGCAAATCATTATTGAATATTTTACCTGAGGCAGGATTTATAGGAGAAGAAGGAGAATTACAAATTGATAATAAATCTATTAATTGGATTGTCGATCCGCTTGATGGCACCACAAATTATATTCATGGTATCCCTTTCTACAGCACAAGTGTTGCCTTAATGAAAGAAAAAGAATTGCTTATTGCAGTGGTTTACTTACCAGAAATAGATGAATGTTTTTCTGCCTTTAAAGGAGGTGGAGCATTTTTAAATGAAGAGAAAATTCATGTTTCCAAAACTTCAATCCTTAAAGAGAGCTTGTTAGCGACCGGTTTTCCATATACCAATTTCGATTTCGCTAGATCTTATATAGGACTATTTGAGGAATTAATGCACCAATCAAGAGGAATACGAAGAATAGGTTCAGCGGCAATAGATTTGGCTTATACAGCATGTGGCAGATTTGATTCATTTTTTGAATATGGCCTAAACCCATGGGATGTGGCTGCTGGATCACTAATCGTTCAAGAAGCGGGAGGCAGAGTGAGTGATTTTTTTGGAGGAGATGATTTCGTTTTTGGAGGTTCAATAGTAAGTTCCAACTCATTTGTCCATAGCGAAGTTTTAAAAGCTACTTCACATCACTTTTCGATATAAGAAGCAAACCGCAAAAGGTTATGAATGCATTATAGATTAATAATTCAAAACCAACACTCCATCCAAAGTACTTTCCTCCAAAACCAATAATAACAGAGAGAATTATTGAAATAATGCAAATGTCCGGAACCCAATTGTCATTTACTTTACGTTTCACAAAAAGGCCAAATGCATAAAGCCCCATCAAAGGTCCGTATGTGTAACCTGCCGCCTTAAACAGGCTAGAAATTACGCTGTCATCATTTATATAATGAAAAACGACAATTGTAATTAAAAGTGCAAAACTCATTCCTAGATGGATGCTCATCCTGGTCTTCTTTTGCTTTTCTGCAGTTTCCTCTTTTACCTTCAAAATATCAACGTAGAAAGAAGTTGTCAATGCAGTAAGCGCAGAATCGGCACTTGAGTATGCCGAAGCAATTAATCCTAGAATAAAAAAGAGACCGAGAGAGGTGCCCAGTCCACTTTGCAAGGCGATCATTGGAAAAAGTTCATCTCTTTTCTCAGGAATTTCAATTCCCTTTTGAAGTGCAAAAGTATAGAGCAAAGCTCCCAATGCAAGAAATACAAGATTGACGAAAATGAGCACTACTGAAAAACTCATCATGTTCTTCTGCGCGTCTTTGAGGCTCTTACATGATAGGTTTTTTTGCATCATATCCTGATCAAGCCCCGTCATGACTATAGCAATTGCAGCACCGGATAAAAATTGTTTGAGAAAGTGCTTATTACTGCCAAAATCATCAAAGAAAAATATTCGAGAGTATTCCGAATCTCTTACTGTGTTCAATATTCCAGAAAAATCAAGATTTAGGGCGCTGGCAATGCTAATGATTGCCACGACAACCGCAATAAGCATAAATGCGGTTTGCAAAGTATCCGTCCATATGATGGTTTTGATACCTCCACGAAAAGTATAGATCCAAATTAAAGCAATTGTAATTGCAACGATCCAAACGAAATGAAGTTGAGGAAAAACAAATCCCTTTAGCACAATCGCAACTAAATAAAGCCTGAAAGAGGCTCCAATTATGCGTGAAAGCAAAAACAAAGAAGAACCAGTTGTATATGATTGAGAACCAAAACGCTGATCTAAATAGGTATAAATACTCGTGAGCTTCAAACGATAATACATGGGCATTAAAACGTAGGCTATTACGACATATCCAAGCAAATATCCAATGACCATTTGCATGTATGAAAATTGGGATGACTCTACCCAACCAGGCACAGAAATAAATGTCACTCCACTGAGGCTAGCTCCGATCATTCCGAATGCAACAACGTACCATGGCGATTTTCTATCGCCTAAGAAAAAAGTAAGATTTGCTCCTTTGCTGGATGTGCGAATGGATATTACTATTAGAACTAGGAAATAGCAAGCAACTACTATACTTATTAAAAATGAACTCACGCTAGAAATATATGCTTTGACAAAGTAAATGCTAAATCACACTTTGCCAAAGGATTGATGAATTTCAACTGCATATGACGTCAACTCGTCAAATTATTCGTGCAAATAGTGTGCGCAAACGTAAGAAAAAACGAACTATTCATTTTTATCGACTAATGTATCCAATACATTGATAAAATCGTATAAAACACAAAACTATGCGCTTCAAAATGAGAACTCAATGCTTCTTGGGTCTACTCTTTGTTGTATTTAACTTGCATCAAAGTTGCACGGCTCAAACCATTATAAATGCTTATGCTAATGTTTCTGGAATTAGCGGCAAAAGTCTGACTGTAGACAATGTAGAAGAGACTTACGATACCTTCGAAATTGGTGATTATGTGGTCGTCATGCAAATGCAAGACGAGGTTGTCGGTGATACAAGTAATACTTCTGCATTTGGAGAATTAGGATCAATACGTTCAGCAGGGCTTTATGAGACTTTTCGAATATCTGCAATTACGGAAAGCGGAGGGATACCCACTAATATTACGCTTAATAGTGATCCTGCAATAACATTCAATACTGGCACACACTCAGCGGTTCAGGTTTTCTCTTTTCCTGAATTAGGGAGTCCAAATTATACTACGACTTCCGATATGGCGGCTTTGGCTTGGAACGGTACAATAGGCGGTGTATTGGCTTTTCAGGTTTCAGGAACTTTGACACTCGCTCACAATCTTTCAGCAAATGAAAGCGGCTTTAGAGGAGCAGACGATGATATTAACACTTCTTGCGGAGGCGGGGTTTGTGAGGACAATCTATGGAAATCAACATGGACATCAAGAGCGAAAAAAGGAGAAGGTCTTTATCGTAACAGCATTAGCACAATAGAAGCAGGTAAAGGAAAATTAATAAATGCCGGAGGTGGCGGGAATTGTCACAATGGCGGAGGAGGAGGTGGAAGCAATTTTTCCGCTGGTGGAACCGGAGGAATTGGTTGGGGATGCCAGTCTACTCCCACTCGCTCTGCGGGTGGAGAAGGAGGAATTGATTTATCTGCTCATATCTCTGAAGACAGGGTTTTCATGGGAGGTGGCGGAGGAGCCGGAGAAAGGAATAATGGTCATCCAACTGGAGGTGGAAATGGAGGAGGAATAATTCTTCTTAAGGCCAATGAAGTTAGCACATCAGGTTCATGCGGATCATTGACAATTTCAACAAATGGAGAATCTACTCCCGATATTGGAAACGATGGAGCTGGTGGCGCTGGAGGAGGCGGTTCTATAGTTGTTGAAACCACTTTATGGAATATCGCTTCGGGTTGCTCGGTAAATATAACTTCAAACGGAGGAAGTGGGGGCTCATCTTTGTCCAGCGGAGTGCATGGTGGCGGTGGAGGTGGCGGCCAAGGAACAGCCATCTTCTCAATAGCTGAACCTACGATTAATACAAGCGTTATTACCGCACCTGGAGTAGGTGGATGTGGAAACAGCACCTCGCCATGCAATGCACTGGCTGATGATGGAGGTGGAACAACGGATGAAGGAATAATTGAAAACGTCTCAGGTCCTTTACCGGTTGAGTTATTAAACTTTTATGTAGAGCCTATTGACGGAATTGTACAATGCAATTGGACAACCTTAAGTGAAATAAATAATGATTATTTCTTGATCGAAAAATCTAGAGATGGTCGCGCTTGGTCACACATAGAGAAGGTTGCTGGACATGGGAATTCATCTCAATCTATCAATTATCAAAGTTTTGACAGAAGTCCTTGGTCCGGAAATTCATATTACAGATTGACTCAAGTTGACTATGATGGAACTACTACTGTATATGATCCACTGTCGATTTATATCGACCCGTTCGGAAATGTAAAAATCTTTCCAAATCCCACTGATAGTGAACTTACCATTTCATTTAAAGAAAACGAACATTTTCAAATTGAACTATTGAGCAGTCAAGGACAAATCGTAGAGATTCCCTATGAAAGCAACGGTTTTTCTTTTCAATTCGATTTAAGCAAGCTTGCAAAAGGTGTGTATTTCATAAAGCTCTTTAACCAAAACGAATCGAAAGTACAGCGCGTAGTTCTCAATTAATTCTACGGTCAGGAAAAAGATTGGCACATAATGTGCTACATTTCCGGCATGAAACGATTGACTTATATATTCTTGGTCGCAATTTTAGGATTAAGTTCCTGTACTTCTCAAGAAATTCTAGGTGCTCTGGAGAGCATTAATTCCGAAGAAAATAATTCCTTAAGCAATGCTGAGGTAATTAGCGGTTTAAAAGAAGCTTTGACAATAGGAGCACAAAATTCTACGAAACTCACTTCAAAGCTGGACGGTTTTTACAAGAATCCACAAATAGCTATTCCTTTCCCTGAAGAAGCAATCAAAGTCAAAAATACAGCCATTGATTTAGGTCTTGAAAATCAAGTGAACACCTTTGAAATGACATTGAACAGAGCAGCTGAAGAAGCGACAAAAGAAGCGACTTCAATTTTCGTTAATGCGATAACAACTATGAGCTTGGAAGACGGTTTCAAAATTTTGAAAGGAGGAAAAGGAGCTGCGACTGAATACTTAAAGGAAAGCACACGTGCTCAATTGGTTCAAAAATTTTCACCCAAAGTTCAAACGGCAATCGATGCAGTTGAACTCACAAAGTATTGGGAACCATTGATCTCCAAATACAATTCCGTAAATACATTGAACCCATTTGGTAATCAAGAAGAAATTGATCCAGATTTAAACGCTTATGTCACGGATAGAGCAATTGATGGTCTTTTCATCATGGTGGAAAAAGAAGAGAATAAAATAAGGGAAAATCCAGCTGCAAGAGTGACCGACTTACTCAAGAAAGTATTTGAGCAACAATAAAGAAATGTCTGATTTAGCTGCCTCTGAACTCCCTTTAAATGATGATGGTTCCATTTACCATCTAGCATTGCACCCAGATGAAATAGCCCATACGATTTTAATAGCAGGTGATCCAGCACGAGCTAGAAAAATTGCATCCTATTTTGACCGTATTGAATTCGAAAGGCAGAATAGAGAATTCTGCACATTCACAGGAGAATTGAATGGAAAGCGCCTTAGCGCAATGAGCACGGGTATAGGTACTGACAACATAGATATTGCTTTAAATGAACTAGACGCATTGGTTAATATTGATCTTCAAAACAGACAGATTAAACCCAACAAAACAGAACTTGAGATTATTAGACTTGGGACTTGTGGAGCACTTCAAGAGGGCATTGAAATTGATTCATTTGTAGCGAGTAAGTATGGATTTGGATTCGATGGGCTATTGAATTTTTATCAAGTTGAATATTCAAAAGATGAAATGGAAATACGCGATGCTTTTATCGCACACAGTTCTTTTCCAGATGAATGGTCCAGACCATATGTTGTGCGTGGTGACCAAGGTTTATTGAATAAAGTAGCTCATGATTTGTTAATAGGAATAACCGCTACTGCACCTGGATTCTATGCTCCTCAAGGCAGAAAGCTTCGCGCATCATTGAATATTGAGGACATGAATGACCATTTGCGTTCTTTTCAATGGCAAAATGAACGTTTTGTAAATTTTGAAATGGAAACCTCTGCCCTCTTTGGGCTATCTAAGATATTGGGACATAAGGCAGCTACTGTTTGCACGGTGGTTGCCAACAGGATGAGAAAAGAAAAATCCAAAAACTACCAATTGGCCGTGTCGCGCATGATAGAGCAATGCCTAGAGCGATTAACAGCTTAATGGTGAAAATTGAACATTAGTCTTTCCAGATACTTTTCCTTTATGCCTTATTTAGATGCTGTTCAGAAAAAGTAATTACAGCATATGACAGCTCATGAGATAAGCGCTTTAATCAGTTTACTAGAAGACCCGGATCAGGAGATTTATCAGCACGTAAAGGAAAAGGTACTTAATCTTGGACATACCGCTATTTCGTATTTGGGAGAATACAAGTTAGATCATCCCGAGAGCGACCTTATTAATTCACGGTGTGATGAATTACTATCAGAGTTAAAATCGATTGGTATTGAAAAACAACTTAACGAATGGCTGGATTTGAATGAAGATGACCTATTGGAAGGGGTTTTATTGGTCGCAAAATATCAATATCCCGAATTGAATGAAGAGGAAGTAAGAAGGGAGATGAATAAAATTAGACAAGATATCTGGTTAGAATTAACTGAAAATCTCACTGCTTTTGAGAAGATCAACGTAATGAACCACATACTTTTTGAAGTCTATGGTTTTGCAGGAAACAAAAAGAATTTCCACGCCCCTAAAAATAGCTTTATCAATGCTGTGCTTGAAACCAAATCAGGAAATCCTCTATCGCTTTCCATCATTTACCTTATCACCGCGCAAAGTCTTGAAATTCCAATTTACGGGATTAACTTACCAAATCACTTTATCTTGGCTTACAAGGATGAGAATAAGATAATTGAAGAGCTAAGAGAATTCAGTCCAGAAATAGAGCATAAAGAGGATGTTCTTTTTTATATCAATCCATTTGGAAATGGAACTATTTTGAACAAAAGTCAGATTGATAATTTTTTAAAGCATCTGAAAGTTGAGCCTGAAGAAAGACACTTTAAACCTTGTTCGAATAAGGATATCGTCAAAAGGCTTTTTAATAACTTGGTTTATGCTTATCAAAAATTGGGCTTTAATGAAAAAGTCGATGAGGTTATCAAGATAGCTTCTGTACTTAAGTCTTAGCTCAGTATTTTTTGAATTGTTTTTAATACCAATCTTAGATCAGATAAAAAGTTTCTTTTTCTAATATAGGCCAAATTCATTTCTAGTTTCTGCGGCATAATTTCTTTGATGTATTTTTCAACTGGATCTTGAGATTCTGCGAGTAGCTCTGATTCATTTATAAAAGCCAAAGATGCCGGATCTGTTAATCCCGGTCTAACAGAAAGTACCTCTCTTTGTTCCTCTGAATACAAT
This sequence comes from Bacteroidota bacterium, assembly GCA_039028335.1. Taxonomy (GTDB): domain Bacteria; phylum Bacteroidota; class Bacteroidia; order Flavobacteriales_D; family JABDKJ01; genus JABDKJ01. Next base: position 1,546 of record JBCCIF010000036.1, on the reverse strand, counting down.
TTCACATACCTCGGAACTTCTGGTCGTGGGCCAACAAAACTCATCTCTCCTATCAAGATATTCCATAATTGAGGCAATTCATCCAACTTGAATTTTCGAATTATGCTACCAACTCTTGTAATTCGTTTATCTGCTCCAATAGTAATTTCCAAGTTATCGTCATTAATAATGCGCATGGATCGGAATTTGATCAATTGAAATTCTTTAGCGTCCTTACCTACTCGCAATTGTCGAAATAAAACACCACCATTTGAATCTATAATTATGAAGAGGGCTATGAGCAGCATGAATGGAAAAAGAAAAATCAAGCCAATTAATGCAAGGAGAAAATCAAATACTCTTTTCATAGAACCTTCTTTACCGCAGCGATGACACTTCGCCCTACACGTAAAGCACTTTCAGAACTAAGATTAAAATATACCGGCAAAGAAATCTCACAAGCGTAATTTGCATAAGCTTTTGGATAGTTGACTATATCATAACCTAAACGCTTGTACTGGCTCAATAGAGGCAAAGGAATAAAATGGACGTTAACTGCAATATTTTCCTCTGCTATTTCTTGAATTATAGCATTGCGCTGATCTTCGCTGACGCCCCTTACCCTCAGTAAATAGAGATGGTATGAAGTTTCCTTTTCAGCCGATTTTATAGGAGGCAGGAGAAATTGATCACGATCTGAAAAAAGTGAATTATAGATCGAAAAAATTTCCTTTCTCTTTTCCAAATTTTCTTGATAACGCCCGAGTTCAACCAAACCTAAAGAAGCATTGATGTCTGTCATATTGCATTTGTAACCCGCCCGGGAAACATCATACTTCCAAGCCCCTACTTGCATTTTTGAGAATGCATCTTTGCTTTGACCATGAAGAGAAAGTGTATTCAGTTCTCTATAAATCTGATCGGTATCAAATTCTTCTGGAAGATTTAGACATAAGGCTCCTCCTTCTGCCGTGGTTAAATTTTTTACCGCATGAAAAGAAAATGCAGAAGCATCCGCTAAAGCTCCAGATTTCTTGCCTTTGTACTCTGCACCAATTGAATGGGCTGCATCTGCTAAAAGCATGATTCTGCCCAGTTTCTCTTCTTTTTCATTCTTTGCTTGAAACAAAGACTTTATTTCAGGATCTTTCAAAATTGCGTAGATCTCGTCATAGTCGCAAGGATACCCACCAATATCCACCGGGACAATAGCCTTTGTTTTTGAACTTATATGAGATTTAATTTGATCAAGTGAAATATTAAAATCCTCGTCACAATCAACCATAACTGGCTTTGCCCCAACATGCACTACAACATTCGCTGTTGCACAATAAGTGTATGCAGGTATGATGACTTCATCCCCGGGACCAATTCCATACCAACGCAGCGCCATCTCCATGGCAGCTGTAGCTGAATTCAAACATAGAACTCTTCGAACTTCGCAATACTCCTCGAGCTTCTTCTCAAACAATTTAGTTTTTGGCCCAGTTGTAATCCATCCAGAACGCAATGTATCAACTACTTCCGCAATTGATTCTTCATCAATTCGAGGTGGCGAAAACGGAAT
>JBCCIF010000035.1:0-32346 GCA_039028335.1 Bacteroidota bacterium | reverse complement strand
GGAGGGAGCAATCAAGTCCTAGTGGAGTTAGCTATTATTGATGACAATTTATCAGAAGGAAATGAGGAAGTGGAAATATCACTAAATAATCCTGTAAATGCATCTATCTGCACAGGCGAAGGACTTGCAACTGGAACAATCATTGATGATGAAACGACTTCTTGCATTTCAAGTGTAACTCCATCAATTAACGAAAATAGCGGCAGCGTCTTTTTTGATTTTAATATCAGCAATCCACAGATAGATGATATCACTTTAAATCTGGCACTTGACTTTACCGGTCATTCTGCAAGTTCGGATGACCTGAACCTTGTTCAAAATACGCTCTCTATTCTAGCTGGTGCGACATCAGCTTCTTTAGAAATTGAAATTCAGGATGACTTAATAGATGAAATAAATGAGACTTTTGAATTGCAGATACTTTCTGTTTCGGGTTCTTCAATGTGCAGCACTTTAGAAATTATTGGTGTTATCGAGGATAATGATGTACCCTCTCCTACTTGTCAAGACCTGAATGTAGGCCTTGATGAAAATGGTCTTTACACTTTAGAAGAAGATGCCATCTTTTCAGGTGACAATAGTCTGGGAACCATTGTATCATTTGATACAGACCTAAACAATTTTGATTGTTCTGATGCGGGTGAATCTATTCTGGTTACGCTCCAAATTACAGACGAAAATGGATTTATAAATTCATGTTCTTCTACGGTTCACGTTGCTGACAATTCCTTACCTGTTATTGACTGCCAAGATCTATCGGTAGACTTTGATGGGATTATACCAGCAATCATTACAGAAAGTGATTTTATTCAAAACGCTGCGGATAATTGTGGTATAGACAGCACATATTTATCGCAATATGAATTCAATAGCACTGGGCTTTTTGATGTAAGTGCATTTGCTGTTGATCTTTTTAGCAACACTGAAGAAGCTATTTGTCAAGTAAGCGTAAACTATACTGGAGTCGGGCCTAACATCTCTTGTCAAACAGACACAATCTACCTCGATGAATTGGGCTTTGCAACCGCCATCCCCATGGAATTTGATAATGGATCAACTGGATTAGGCACCTTGGATTTCACATTAAGTCAGACCAATTTTGATTGCAGCGGATCAGGAATTGCAAGTCCACAGAGTTTAACCTTGTTTGTAGAGGATGATTCGGGAATTCAAAACACCTGTATTACGCAGGTGCATATACTAGATACCATTTCTCCAAATTTTGAAGTGACAGAACCAACATTCACACTGGATTCTGAAGGGGAGTTATTTTTAAGTCCTAATGAATTTATTCTCAGCGGAAGTGAAAGCGATAATTGCAGTATTCAAAGCATGAGCATTTCAGCTTCTTCTTTCAATTCACCAGGAACTTTTCCAATAAGTGTACATGTCTTTGACAGTAGCAGCAACGAAACGATTAAAGCGACTACCTTAGAAGTATTGAGTAATCCAGGACCAACCGCAATTTGCCAAAACGACACTCTATATTTGAATAATGAGGGAAATGCTGTAGCTAGTGCAAGTAATATTGACAACTTAAGCTGGGACGATGGCTCTATTCAAGACATGTGGCTTGACCAAGAAAATTTTGATTGTTCGCACTTAGGCCAAAATACAGTATCCTTGTTTGTAGAAGACAATCTGAACCAACAGAATTCTTGTCAAGCACAAATTTTGGTGATAGATAGTATAGCTCCAATAGCGAATAGTGCCATTCTTCCTATAATAGAAGGAGATTGCTCGGTAACTATAACGAATATGGATTTTCCGACTGCAACTGATAATTGTGGAGCAAGTATAACGGCAACAACTGTTGACCCACTCGAATATATCGTAAAAGGAACTCACGAAATTGAATGGGTGTATGTAGATGCCTCAGGTAATACAAGCTCACAAACACAAATTATTGAAATAGCCGATGAAGAAAACCCTGTGATCAATTGCCCTTCTGATACTACGCTATTGAACACATATGGAGAATCAGGCGCAAACGTTGTGTTTGATTTACCCGATTATTCAGACAATTGTTCTGCAAGTTTAGTCCAGATTTCTGGACCCTCAAATGGTGAATTTTTCGATTTAGGTGAACATACTTTAGAATTTAATGCAGCGGATCCTTCTGGAAACAATGCGAACTGTTCATTCAAGGTTACAGTCATTGATACTATTGCCCCAACATTCGAAAGTGCAGATATGGATATCTGCGCAGGTAATGTATTGATTGAGGCTCCAATTGCAAATGACAACAGTGGAGGACTTGTCACTATTACCAATGACCATAATGGGCAAAGCTCTATAGATGAAATATTGAATGCAGGCGTTTACAGTATCACATGGACAGCAATCGATGAATCTGGAAATACCGCCTCTATCACATCAAATCTTACCGTTGTTGATCAAGAAATCGCTCCTGAGGCGGGAGACGATCAGGAAATATTCTTTAGTCAGCAAGGTCAACTTGATGGAAATGAATACGTCAATGAAATTGGCACTTGGAAAGTCGAAAGTGGAAGTGCAGTTATAAGCGATATTCACGATCCACAAGCAAGCATTTCCAATCTTGCCGAAGGAAACAACATACTTTCTTGGAATGTCGACAATGGAATATGTCCTGCTCAAAGCGATCTCATCAATATTTATGTACATTTATTCGATGTCCCCAACGCCATTTCTCCAGACGGTGATGGCATGAACGATGAACTATATATTCCAGGATTGGATGTCTTTAATCACAATTTAATTGTTTTCAACAGATGGGGAGTTAAGGTCTTCGAATCGCAAAATGGAGACAAGCAGTGGGATGGAAGAAATTTAAATGGAGAGCTGCTTCCAAGTGACACCTACTTCATTACTTTCCAATTTGAAAATGGCCTTCAGCACAATAGTTTTGTTGTTCTCAAATACTGAAACACTATCTCAGATATTTATCAGAATTGAGATAAAACATCTTTTTCCAAGCCTGTTTTACATCCGAATCATAAAGATGAAAATGAGGAATTGCTGTACTTATTGAAAAGTGCAAATGGAGTGCTTTACCTTTGGCGTTTCCTGAATTTCCCAAAGTACTGAATACGCTTCAGCATTTGACAGGACGAAAGGCATGATTTCCAATCTCGTCCTTTTCTTTCGATACAATTGAATCCAATGAAGAAAAAAAGATACCCAAAATCTTCTAATTGTGGTCAAAGCCGTTGAAAACAAAGGTCAGAATTATTATCTTGTATGTAAACTTAGATCTTCATTGCGTTTGTCACTTTTTAAATATCTGAGCATTGAAATGCTTCTCATCCTACTCTTTTGTCTTGTTCCCATGCATTCGAAGAGCCAAAGTGATCAATCATCTTATGATCTGCTATGGAAGTTAGAGAAAAACAATCGGACTTCATATCTTTTTGGCACCATGCATGTGAAAGATGCGCGTGCATTTCACTTTAGTGACTCTGTTCTTCTCGCCCTTGAAAACTGCGACTATTTTGCGCTTGAATTACACCCTGATAGTCTTGTTAATTTTTTCGATTACAATTTGGATAGCAAGAGCCCAGAAGATGTTCTCAGCGTTGATGAGCTCCAAAGACTCAAGAGGAAATTCAAGAAACAAACCGGAGTGGACTATGACAATATTGACATCCAAAATAATATTGCTTTAAAGGAAATTCTGAGTAAGGAAAAGCATAACAAACCTCAGCGAAAGACTTTTCTCGATGCCTATTTACTCGGTGTTGCTAAGACGCTTCAAAAAGAAATTGTAGGTCTTGAAAAGATGCAAGATCAACTGGCCTTTCTCAATGGCAGCGAGGAAATTCGAAGTGATTTACTTCAATATATTGAAGAGGATTCTGCATTCACCGATCATTTCGAAAAATTTGTCAGTGCTTATGCCAGAGGCAATTTAGCTTCATTAGAGCGATTTACAGGAGATATTACTGAAGATTCTTTAATGATTGGTAGAAATCAGATCATGGCCAATAGCATCCATAAAGTTCATCAAAACAATAGCCTGTTTAGCGCTGTAGGAGCCGCTCATTTAATCGGCCCCCACTCTGTGCTTGAATTGCTTAGAAAAGAAGGTTTTGAAGTGAATCGGGTAAAAGCACACTTTACGGGTCTTGCAGATAAATTTTCAATAGAACCATTGAAAATGAAGTGGCACAAGCACATTGACAAAAAAATGGGATTTCAAATTGAAACTCCCGGTCCATTAATCAAAGGAAAAGGAGAAGCTTTTGAAGCGATTGACATGCACGTTATGCTTGACCTGACCGGAAATAGTTCATTTTTTACATTCAATGTAGATTTGAGATTGATGCCAGATAAAAGCGAAAAGGAAGTGAAAAAGGCCTTTTTTAAACACTTTTTAAAAAATAAAAACACAAAGAGCAGCAAAAAATTCAATCGCAATGGATATGCTTTTCAAGAGATCTTTTTAGAAGCTGCTGATGGTTCATCGGGTCGCATGCAATATGTCATCAAAGACAAAGTCCTTTTTTGCAATGCCGTCTTTGGTTACTTCAATAGCCCTTTCCCAAAAGAACAAGAGCGTTTTTTCAATTCTTTTGAATGGATTGAAAAAGAAAAAGCTCAAAAAAGAGAAAAAATATGGTCACAAGATCAGGCTGCATTTCGAATCGACTTCAAAAAGAATCCAAAATATGAATTAAGATACATCCCTTTTGAGGATGAAGCCGATACGAGAGAGATAAAAGCACACACCTATACCGAAGTAGATTTAGATCAAGGCCTTGTTAAAATTGTGGCATACAATGACCTTTTAAGTGGATACTATATCGAGGACCCTAGAGATCAATTGAATGAGGTGTTTGTTCAACTCTCTCAAACCTCAACAGTAACTACCTCTATTGACACCCTAGATATTGATGGATACGAGGCCTGGAGGTTCAAACTCAACGTACAAGGCAGCTATCCTGGAGAAATGATGATCTTGTATCGAGGGAATCGCTACTATTCCGTTTTGGAAATGAGGATATCCGAAAAAGAAGGGGACGTTCCTGGAACTTTTTTAGATAGTTTTGAATTTATAGAAACACAGAATGTAGAGCTCGAAGAGCATACCTTCCCAGATCACAATTATTCTATTTCTCTTTTCGATTCAGATTTCTATACTGAATTGACGGCCTATTCATATACTGACATATTCGACTCGATTATGACAATTTCTATACAAAACCCTATGAGCGCAGGACATTATGTTTTAGAAAAGGCATATCTAAAAGAGTTTATTCGATACGAAAATGCAGACAGTCTTCTTTGGGATATTTCCAAAAACTCCTTGAACTGGTACGATTCCATTACGGACTTTGAATTTAACTTGCGAAATGGACATCCTACCCTTCGCTTAAGCTATTCGAATCTCTATGCCAATAAAGAAGAAAAGTTTTTTTCATGGTATGATGGAAATGGGATTTATTTCTTGCAGTCCCAAAATACTGAAGAAGACTTCGGAAGAAATTATCTTGATTCCATTGTATATTCTTTCGAAATACTAGAACCGGCAAATAAATTTGACCTGACCTCTTCTAAATCTGAAATTATTTCAAATTATCTGACCTCAAGCGACAGCTCATTTCAAAATTCGGCTCTTGGATCCTTCGACTATTACATGTGGCAAAAGGATGAGTTGCCCCTTCTTCATGATCTTCTTTTGAATAACACCATTGAGGATAAACTAAAGAATTCTCTTCAAAATAAAGTAGTTGATGAATTGATACTTCTTCAAGACAGTTCCTCATTTGATTGTCTGGTGAAGGCCTATCCATTGTTCAATAATTTCTTAAAAGAAAAAGTGCTTTCCCAACTCATTGACTTTGATCGAAAGGATGCTTATGACATCTATTTCTCGCTTCTTAAAAGTGATCCGCCTCAAAATGAAAAACATGAATATGGAGCATTTTTAGATGTACTTACTGACAGTCTAGACTTGCTATTAGAAAACTTTGATATAGTCATGCAACTATCTAAAAGTGGTCATTACAAAAGAGAGATTCTATATATGTTAAACGATCTCCTGGATGAAAAACCTTCATTTGAAACAAGGGTTCAAAAGGAAATATCCCATTTATGCAGTCGCGCTTTTGATGATTTGGACCAGTTCAAAATATCGGACAAGGATAGCAGGGATTACGATTTGATCATTCCTTATTTAGAAATGGCAGAACGCGTAAATTACCCGCATTTCATTGGACCATATACAAATTTAATAAGCACGCTCGAAGGAGAATGGATGTACAATGAAGCACTCGAGGCTCGTCTTTATAATCATTTACCTGTATCAAAAATCGAATTGAAGAGCGCTTTAAAAAATGATTTTACACGCTTTGAAATTTTAGAAGTTCTGCAGCGTTCAGGTCAACTTGATAGAGTGAAACAAAAGTTCTTAAAACATGAGCTATTGGCAAAAACAGCGATTTTAGAGTTTCTGGACCACGAAGGCTCTTTCTCCAATGATTTTGAATATTTAGGAAATTTTTATTCCGTTGAGGGAACTTATCATTGTTATGAAGTCTCTTTTGAATACAGAAAGAAACCTTGTTTGGGTATTGCTGGACCATTTGAGAATGGTCAAATACCAAAACTTTCAACATTGAACGCATATACGTCATGGGAAAACATAGAAGACAACTGGAAAGACCAGGCCATGAAAGATTTACCTGATTTGAAAAAATTCGGCCTTCAAAGCAAATTCTAAATTTCATCCCTTCATTTTTACCGTTAGTACTTTTTTAACATTTAGGATTAAAGCTTTCGCGTATATTCAAACTTCAAATAAATCTTATTTACATGAAGTCAATTTTTACCTTTTTTAGCCTCATTATTAGTTTATCAATTTTTGGACAACTCAATGTCAGTTTCGTGGGACAAGTAGAGTACCCATCAGAAAGCAGTGATATTTGGGGATACGTTGCTCCTGACGACACCGAATATGCAATCATTGGTCTTGAATGCGGTGTTTCAATTGTTTCTTTGGCAGATCCTGCAAATCCGGTTGAAGTAGCTCTGCTTCCTGGTGTTTGCACCACTTGGAGAGATATCAAAACTTGGGGTGAACACGCGTACGTAACAAATGAAGGCGGAAATGGCCTTATGGTAATTGACTTGACCGACCTGCCCAATTCGGCAACAGCATTTGATTGGACACCGAACATTCCCGGATTAGGGACACTAAGTACCATTCACAATATATACATCGATGAATTTGGTTATGCTTATCTAGCTGGAGCGAATATTAATAATGGAGGTCTATTGTACATTGATGTCCATACAACACCTGGCCAGCCAGAATTTGCAGGTGCAGGACCAAATATCTATTCGCATGATGTTTATGCACGAGATAATGTTGCTTATAGCTCAGAAATTTATGAAGGATCCTTTGCGCTATATGATGTAACAGACAAACAAAATTCGATACTTCTTGGAAGTCAGGAGACCACTGGAGAATTCACGCACAATACATGGCTTTCAGATGATGGAACTATTTTATATACCACCGATGAAGTAGCAGATGCTCCGGTAGGAGCATACGATATTTCAGACCCAACAGATATTCAAGCATTAGATGACTTTAAACCGCTCGAGACTTTAGGAGATGGAGTTATTCCACATAATGTTCACGTTTGGCAAGATTGGCTGATCGTATCCTACTATAGCGATGGATGCATACTCGTTGATGGATCCAATCCAGATAACTTAATAGAAGTTGGAAACTTCGACACTTTTTTACAGGGTATAACTGGATTCAATGGTGCATGGGGAGCCTATCCCTATCTACCTTCTGGTTTAATTCTCATTTCAGACATTCAGTCGGGACTATTTATCCTGCAGCCTAACTATGTGAATGCATGTTGGCTCGAAGGTAATGTGAGTGATGCTTCAAGCGGCATGGGCATTGCAGGCGCTGACATAGAGATATTGAGCACCAATGTCTTTGATGAAAGTGCATTAGACGGAGATTTTGCAACGGGATATGCTGTTTCTGGAACCTATGAAGTAGCCGTAAGTAAAGGCGGATACGAACCACAAACGGTGACAGTAGAACTTATCAATGGAGAAATTACTGAACTAAACGTAGAATTGGTTCCGCTTATTCCAATTGGAATGAATGGCTCAGTGATTGATGCAAGTTCAGGAAATCCAATACCTAATGCACAAGTACGAATTTCAAATGAAGATTTTGATTTTGACATTTCAACGGATGCTTCCGGTACTTTTCAAATTGTCAATTTCTTTGAAGGTGAATATGAGATTGCAGCAGGTATTTGGGGATATAAGACCAATTTATTGACCAATGCAATAGACGAGACAAATAACACACTCACCATTGAGTTGGAAGAGGGTTATGAAGACATTTTCAGCCTTGACTTAGGTTGGGAGTTCACTGTAGCACCTGTTCAAGGAACATGGGAAATTGCCCAGCCTCCTATTGGTATAACTGGAGGAGCACCATTTTTCATCGCTCCAAATGAAGACAGTGGATCAGATCCTGGAAATGCATGTTATGTGACAGGCAATACCAATGCGGTCGAAACTTCTCTGCTAATTGGTGGTTCGACAACATTGACCTCACCCGTTTTTGATGTATCTCAAATGACCTACCCTTCTATTTCATATGAGCTCTGGTACATCTCATTCAATCAAGTTCAACAAGGACCTGATGCAACGCCAATGTATGTCGAGTTAAGTAATGGTGATACAAGTATGGTTGTCGATTCTATTCAGTATTTAGATCTGGATGTAATCGAATGGGAATATCACGAAATAGATATTCCAGAGTTCATGACACCAACCGCCAATATGACTATTAGCTTTACTGCTTCTTCAAGCGCTAATTTTATCGTTGTTGCCGAGGGAGGAGTCGACCATTTCCGCGTATTTGAAGGTGAGCCTTCTTCAGTGATTACATTGAACGAGCAGTTTGAAATGAACATAGCTCCAAATCCAAGTGCTTTTGGATTTCAACTAACCTATGACATTCAAGTTCCTGTAGAGCAGGCACAATTGGAAATTTTTAATCAAATGGGACAATTGATTGAAGTTCGAGGGGTAAATAACCAACAGGGAATTATTGAATTTGGATCTGCTTATGATGCAGGAATCTATTTCGTTCGACTATCGAATGGAATTGAAGTTTCTTCAGGAATGAAGATAATAAAGTATTAAGCGAAATTTTCTTTATCGCCCCCGCATAGATTGTATGCGGGGCATTTTTTACATCGTTTACCCTTTTTCCATTTTTTGCAACACTTCTTTTTTTTGCACTCAATCTCACTGGATTGAAGTTCCTTGCATGAAATATAGGCCGATGTATTGGAATCAATAAATTTCACAACGCAAATAAAGCTCACTAAAAGCTATTCTGAAATAGCACAAAACTGTTATTTATTGTTCTAACAATTCTATGATTTTGTTATTTCGCTGTGATACTTTGTCCCTATCATTGTTCCGTAAATGAAATACACATGAAAAGATCAGTTCTTATTATTGCATTTTTCTCAGTTCTTGCAAGTTGCGCTTTTACGCAATTTGAAAACAAAGAAAGGATGGATAGCCAAGCTCAAAATAACCTTGAAGGATTGAGCAAAGCCTATTTTGCATCCGGATGTTTTTGGTGTGTCGAGGCCATTTTCGAAAGTGTAAATGGTGTAGAGGAAGCTATTTCAGGGTATACAGGTGGTTTTACTAAAAATCCAACCTACCAATCCATTGGTACCGGAGAAACAGGACATGCTGAAGCAGTTGAGGTCTATTATAATCCAGAAGTCGTCTCCTTTGAAACCTTGGTTAAAGTCTATTACGGTTCGCATAACCCTACTACAGTCAATGGTCAATCACCCGATTTCGGAACGCAGTACAGATCGATGATCTTATATACGAATGCAGAGGAACAAAAAATTGCAGAGAATTTTAAATCGGAGCTTGAGAATAGTGAGAAATACGATATGCCAATTGCTACTCAAATAGTAAAATTTGAAAAGTTCTATCCTGCTGAGGAATACCATCAAAATTACGAGAGAAATAACCCCGGTCATCCTTATGTAATGCAGGTGAGTATTCCCCGATTAAACAGATTCAAATCGTCCTTTCCAGAATTGCTGAAAGAAAACAATATGCAACATGAATAAGGATTTCGCTTCGCTATTTGACCGTGACATCAAACGTGTAATCGAAGAAATTGAAGCCTTTGGAGATGATCAAATTCTCTGGTCTCGTCAAGGAAGTATTAGCAATTCACCCGGAAATCTAGCATTACATATTGCGGGAAATCTCAGGCATTTCATTGGTCATATTTTAGGAGGAAATCCATATACGAGAGATCGCTATTTTGAATTTAACGGCCAGGTTGAAAAGTCAAAGTTGATTGAGAACCTCCAAGAAGCCAAGGCAGAATTAAAAGATACATTTGACGCACTAAAAGAAGATGCCCTGTCAAAAGACTACCCCATCGAAGTCCTCGGATATCCAATGAGTATTGCGCATTTCCTGATACATTTAAATGGGCATTTGACTTATCATTTAGGACAAATCAATTATTACCGAAGACTACTCGAGGCATAAGGAGAAAGGACTTATCTTCACCCCCAGAAACCTACACATGTATTTACCTTCAAAAGAAGAATTGCTTTCTTGTCATGAACGAATCAAACCTTTTGTTCATCGTACTCCTGTTCTCAAATCACGAAAGTTAAATGAAATTTCAGGTGCCGAAATTTATTTCAAATGTGAGAATTTTCAGCGCATGGGAGCTTTCAAAATGCGCGGAGCTTGTAACGCAATTCTCAGTCTGAACGAAGCCGAGCGATCGAGAGGAGTGGTTACCCACTCATCAGGCAACTTTGCTCAAGCTGTTTCTTTGGCCGCAAAAGAATTGGGAATACCTGCCTATATTGTCATGCCAAGTACAGCTCCAGAAGTAAAAATAAAGGCTGTAAAAGAATACGAAGGAAAAGTAATTATTTGCCCTCCAACTCTAGAAGATCGAGAGCAATATGCTCAAAACATTGTCTACGAGAAAGGAGCCAAATTTCTTCATCCTTCAAATGACATTGATGTTATACTAGGACAAGGTACAGCAGCCGTAGAACTTTTAGAAGATCATAAGGACTTGGATCACCTGATGACCCCTGTCGGAGGAGGAGGACTTGTCGCAGGAAGTGCCTTAGCGGTGAAGTATTTAGGTATGGATTGTTCATGTATTGGAGCGGAACCCAAGGCTGCAGATGATGCTTTTAGATCGCTAAAAAGCGGAAAGATTGAAACCAACGAATCTGCAAATACCATAGCAGATGGTTTGAGAACAACTTTAGGATCGAACAACTTCCCCATCATAAAAGAACTACTTAAAGAAATTATTTGTGTAGAAGAAGAAGAAATTGTCTATGCGATGCGACTAATTTGGGAACGCATGAAGATCATCATTGAACCTTCTTGTGCTGTTCCTTTTGCAGCGCTTTTAAAAGAAAAGGAGCACTTCAAAGGAAAAAAAATAGGAATTGTCCTTAGCGGAGGCAATGTTGACCTAGAGAAATTACCCTTCTAAACTGATTTCCATATATTTCTATCTTTAATCCACACATGATAGCTGGTTTACCTTTATGGATCGAAGTGCTGTTCATTGCATGCTGCTTGTTCACTATTGTCGTTTTTCATCTTGCAAATGGACGACCTAGAAAAATCAGTTTATTTATACTCACTTGGACAATTGCGCATTCCTTGCTTGCATTAAATGGCTTTTATCAGAATACCGAAGCCTTTCCTCCCCGTTTTGCATGGATTCTTATACCAGCCATATTAATCGTCATTTGGGCTTCTCTGCCCAGAAATACTCGCAAAATCATTCAAAAAAGAAATGCCGCTATGAGCGTTTTCATTCATGCCGTCCGCTTACCAGTAGAAATTGTGCTATGGCAACTTTTCATTTTTGAAATGGTGCCTGAACTCATGACTTTCGAAGGACGAAATTTCGACATCATTATGGGAATAACGGCACCGTTAATTGCTTTGCTCGTATGGCTAAATAAAATTCCCAAAGGACTTTTACTTATTTGGAATAGCATAGGCTTAATACTCGTTCTTTTTATTCTCATCAATGGTATTTTATCTGCTGAACTACCCTTCCAGCAATTTGCCTTTGACCAGCCCAATCGTGGAATTACCTATTTTCCCTTTGTTCTTCTACCGGCTACTATCGTTCCTATCGCGGTGTGGACACATTTAACCGATATTTTTATTCTTCTTAGGGAATTTAATAAACGTTCGAAATGATGGTCAAAGCTGTTTACATACTGTCCCTAATCACACTCCTATCCTCCTGTGCTTCATTTGAAAATCAAGCTTCTTCACCTATAAAAATTGAAGAGTCCACATCCCCTATTCAAGCGGAGCAGATCGCAGATTATATCCGCACTATTTTTCAAGACGATCAGGGTAATTTTTGGATGGGCACCAATGGTCTTGGCCTTGCCCATTACAATGGGGAGCAGCTTTTGTACTTCTCTCATGAAAAAGGATTCTATGGAAATCAGGTTACAGGCATATGCCAAGATATCCGTGGGAATTTGTGGTTTGCAACGGATCAAGGAATGGTTAAACTAGAAAGAGAAAAGATCAAGAATGAAAATTATGCATTCATTAACTATAGCGATCCGATCTATTTTGAAGGGCAACGATTCTGGAGTGTTTTTGCCGATAGTCGTGGAATGATCTGGGGCGGAGCCGAAAGAAATATTTATCGTTTTGACGGTATTGATTGGTCCCCATTTCCCCTTCCCTTCTCAAATGGAATAAGTGGCGATTTTATTACGGAAGGAACCACATGGTGTATAGCTGAAGATAGTCAAGGAAGTATTTGGTTCAGCACAAATGGAAAGGGTGCATTCAAATATGATGGAAAAACCTTTTCACAAATATCTAGCAAAGAAGGGCTTTGTGATGATGCGGTAGATGTCATAATAGAAGACGGGAATCAAAATATGTGGTTCGGAACGCGATTTGGTGGAGTGAGCAAGTATGACGGCACTTCCTTTACTCATTTCACGCAAAGAGATAGTATTGGAAACAACGAAGTCTGCGATCTATTCGAAGATAATAAAGGAAATATATGGATGAGTTCTGAAGGCTATGGCGTCTATTGCTTTAACGGTTTTAGTTTTAAAAATTACAGGGAAGAGCAAGGTCTCGGAGTAAGAGCTGTGCAATGTATCTATCAAGACAAGAATGGTTCCATTTATGCGGGCGGAGGAGGAGGCCTTTATCGACTTGAGGGTGAACGATTCATTCACATATCGAAAAATGGCCCCTGGAACTAGTTCCTTTCTTAATTTATATTTCCTCCAACAGGTAAACCGCTTGGTACACTTTGCGGAATTTCGCGATCAAAATCTTCGTCATTCAATGCGTTAAGGAATTGAATGATTTCATTGATATCACCCCCATCCAAATCTAAATCTCTGGCCTCCTGTGCAATTTCATTGTCATTGACATTTGGGTTTTGAGAGTCGCCATTTCCGCCTGAAATATCATTGTAAAATTCAAGTACATCACGTAATTGATTAAATCGTCCATTGTGCATATAGGGCCCGGTAAGGGCCAAATTCCTTAAACTAGGCGTACGGAAATCAAAGTTTCCTGTGGCGCCTTCGTCTTCTACCAAAGGATGTTCGGGTACACTTAAAGTATGCAGCTCAAAATCCGAGAACATTGGACCACTATGACAATTGGCACATCCAACATCTATGAAGGTATTCATGCCTTCAATTTCTTGGTTGTTTAATGCATTTGTATTGCCGCGCATATACTCATCAAATGGACTGTCATTTGCTACAATTTCTCGTTGAAAAGTCGACAAAGCATCTGCCACGCGCTCAATACTTATGAGATCATTTCCAAAGGCATTCTGAAAGAGCATTTCATAGGCTCCTAACGCAACTAATTTCTGAACGATGTGATCATAAATCTCGTTTTCTGGTATATCATCGCCACGCATCTCCTCCGCAGAAAGCAAAGGCAATATGGCCTGCGCTTCTAAACTTTCAGCTCTATTATCCCAAAACATAGGCGCTGTTGAGGGATTGCTCACGCCCAATTCATTGATTCCATTGAATGCTGTATTGATGACCGTTGGAGAATTTCTTTTGACAAGAGCACCACCTGTTCTTGCAGGACCTAGACCATTACCGTTCACTCCGGAGGACAACTGACGTCCATCACTATAACCGAAATCCGGATGATGACAGGTTGCACAGGCTACATCGTTATTGCCTGACAAAATAGGATCCCAGAAAAGTGCTCGACCCAAATCAAATTTCGCCTGAGAATAAGCATTTGTAGAGGGATAAACCGGTGACGTTGGAAGTGCAGAAAGTCCATTGCTCTCCACATCGGCAGTTGGAACATCTTGATCTCTTTCACAAGCGCTAACAAGGATAAGTAATGCCACAACTGGGCCTTTTTGAATTCTGATTGATTGAAACATGGTGAACGTCTTTGCTAATTCTCTAACGCAATTCTTTGAGATTTAGTGAGTAGGAATTCAATTTTACCCCCAGAAACGATCAAATATTTAATTACCAATAAGGGCAGAAAGGAGAGAATGCCTAGATATACCGCCAAATAGGAAGACAATTTTGATTGCCCCTATTTTTTTTGAAAAAATGCACTTTAAATATTAAACTGAATATAATTTTCTCCCCTTAGTCTCCATTTTGATAGTGTCTATTTCACTTGATTCGAATAGATAGATCAGACTCGAAAATATTGGATTCGGACCGAAATGACTTTTTCCTATTTCACTTAAGACAGATTTTTTCATTTATATTCGATAGAGAAAAATTTAAACCAATGACTGCAAAAAGTTCAACCGCACATCATGATCAACGCATTGCAGGAATGAAATTCTCATCGGTTTACCCACACTATGTGAGCAAGGTAGAGAAGAAAGGCCGAAGTGTAGACGAATTGCATCAAGTCATAGAGTGGCTTACAGGATTTAATCAAAAAAAATTAGAAGAACTGATTGAGAATCAGGTGACTTTTCAAGAATTCTTTGAAGCTGCAAACCTTCATCCAAATGCATCTTTAATAAAGGGGGTTATTTGCGGTTATCGCGTTGAAGAGATTGAAAATCCGCTAACCCAGAAAGCACGCTATTTGGACAAGGTGATTGACGAGCTAGCGCGAGGAAAAAACATCGAAAAAATAATGCGCAGCGCCTAGTTGGATTACCAATTCAAACCAGAGAGTGCGGGTTTTTTGAGCATTGTTCCAACATACAGACAGATGGAAAGTAAAATGCCGATCAATGGAAATTCACCCATAGCCAATTCACCCACTATTGCCCCGCCCAAATAACTACAGAGCAGAAAGAAGCCAATATTGGAAGTTTTGGGAATCAGGTAAATGATTACACAAACCAGAGACAGAACGCCAAGTAAGGGAATGTTTGCGATGTAGGGCATTTTCTCTACTAATTCTGGATTATTGCTTAATTTATTGAAGCTCCCACCCAAGATAGCGAGCAATGGAATTGCACTGAGCAGCCAACCAATGATCCTTCGCGTTTTACTTATTTTCATATTGTTCGATCAATTTCTTTAATTTCTTTATTTTCTTTTTAATTATTGAACTATTCGGAAATGAAACGTGTGCCCTTTCAAACAATTCGAATGCCTCATCGTACTTTCCTTCTTGCAATAAACTCTCGCCTCTTTCCAATACTTTTTGAAATTTTCTTTCACCATGATCAATTTGCTTTACAGGAAAGTGCATATCACTTATATCCATTTTTAAACCAAATGAAGGACGATCAAAATATTCAGCTCCTGCCGTGAAGTAGTGACCATAATTCGATTCATATATTTTTAAATTCCTCTCGTGGGATTGAGTTCCAAAATCCAATAATTCAGGAATACCATTTCCCGAGCAGTCTTTAGCAGCGGCTTCGCTCTTATTTGTCAACAAATATTTTGATTTATTATTACCGAGATAATCTATTAGCGTGTCTAGAGATTCTTGAACCTTCTCAATATACTCCAGGTCCCATGCTAAACCATCTTGATCATGATCATAGCGCGCTTTTCCGATAGGTTCTTCAAAAATTCCATTTAGGGTAGAATCAGATGCGAAAATTAAATTCATGTCAACATTCATTGAAAGACCGGCTCCATCATCAAAAAGATCTAAGGTATTGATTACTAGATTTTTTGAATAAAAACCTTTCTTTCCCAAGGAGATTAGGAATATATCGTTAAAAGACAAAAAACATTCAAATCTCCCCTCGCTACTTGTTTTGAGGCTATCAAAACCATTCCTATGATAAATTACTACATCGGCCTTGCACATTTTTTCCTTGGAATATGTTTCTGTCAAAACTCCGTAAATATGTACGACTTGCCCTTGGCAATTGAGCGTTGTAAAAAACATAAAAATAGCAACCAAGTATCTAAACACGGGTATTCATCAATTTAAAAACTCTAAAGAGGAAAAACGCCAACTGCCATTTCCAATGCGCGACCGAAGGCTTCACGGTCTATGCCCGTTTCTATATTCTTATTATTGAAATACTGCACCATATTTTCCATTGGCATATTGCCTACCAAATCATCTTGGGCCATTGGGCACCCACCAAATCCCTTAATCGCTCCATCAAATCTTCTGCAGCCGCTGTTGTAAGCCGAATCTACTTTTTCCAACCAATCATCGGGTCGGGTGTGCAAATGAGCGCCTATTTCGATATCCGGAAACTCAGGAATCAAATTACCAAAAAGGTAATTGATGCTTTCAGCTGTTGATGTACCAATGGTATCGGACAGGGAAATTACCTTGATCTCAAATTCATTGATCAATTGTCGGGTATATTTCGCAACAACATCCACATCCCATGCCTCTCCGTATGGATTTCCAAAAGCCATCGAAATGTATATGACGAGCTCTTTGCCGTATTTATTGCAAACCCCTTTAATTTCTTCAATTCGTCTTAAACTATCTTCAATACTTGAATTGATGTTGCGCTCTAAAAAGGTCTGGGAAACGGAAAATGGAAAGCCTAAGTAATAGATTTCATCGCGTTTACAAGCTTCCATTGCGCCTCTCAGGTTACCCACGATGGCCAAGAGTTCCGTTTTGTGCTTATAGTAGTCTGAAGCATCCAGAACCTCAGTCGTATCAGCCAATTGAGGAATTGCTTTTGGGCTGACAAATGAACCAAAATCCAAGGTGTGAAAACCACACTTCAACAATAAGTTATGATAGGCAATTTTTTTTTCGGTGGGAATAAATTCGTCTATGCCTTGCATAGCATCTCTGGGGCATTCAACCAATTTCAAGGGCTTTTCCATTCCTTCTAATTTAGCAATTCATTCAAAATTCGCTTGACCATTCCCGGCCCCTCATAGACAAATCCACTATATACTTGCACCAAGGAAGCTCCGGCTTCCAATTTTTCCTTGGCATCTTCTCCCTTTTGAATTCCTCCAACACCAATAATCCTTATAGCACCCTTGCTCTTTTCATGAATATAACGGATCACTTCAGTAGATCTCCTCTTCACCGGTTTACCACTTAATCCGCCATTGCCTATTTCCTCAATTCGATCTGATGACGTATTTAGTCCATCCCTAGAAATTGTCGTATTCGTTGCGATCAGTCCGTCTAACTTTAAGTCTTGTGAAATCTCGATTATGTCATCCAATTGCCCTTCGGAAAGATCGGGAGCAATCTTCAATAAAAGAGGTTTTGGAGATTGCTTTTTATAGTTGATTGCACAAATTGCAGACAGTATATTCTTAAGGGGCTCCTTATCCTGAAGCGCACGCAAATTAGGAGTATTAGGAGAAGAAACATTAACCACGAAATAGTCAGCTTCATCAAATAATTGCTCAAAACAATACACGTAATCATCTACCGCTTTTTCCAGTGGGGTGTCCTTGTTCTTCCCAATATTTACGCCAACGATGAGGTTTCTGCTCTTTTTTTGTAGTCGTTTTTTCATCGCCTCCACTCCCCCATTATTGAAGCCCATTCGATTGATAAGTCCTTCATCTTTAGGTAATCGAAACAATCGGGGCTGCGGGTTTCCGCCTTGAGGGCGCGGGGTAACCGTTCCTACTTCTACAAAACCAAATCCCAACACATCCATCATATGAAAAAGCTCTGCATTTTTATCGAAACCGGCAGCCAAACCAACTGGATTTTTAAAGGATAATCCAAAAAGTTCCTTGCGCAAATCAGGGCTTTCTTTTGAATAGAGACTTTTGAGCACATTTCGAAAAATGGGCCAGGTAAAAACAGATCGCATAATAGATGCCGTAAAATAATGCGCGCGTTCAGCAGGCATTAAGAACAGAAGAGGTTTAATTAAAGTCTTGTACATATCAATTGAGCGCAAATATACACGCTCAAAAATCAATCCCCTCCATTACTTATGAAAGACATTGCTAATTTTTGAACCGTTCAATTTTTTGTATCCTCAAGCAATTGTAATTACATAGAAATGATTCATCTATCTTCTTTTTCTCCGCTTTCTTTTCTTTATTCGTGCTGTTAATGCAAGGAATGACAGACTTTGTAGAAAATATTAAACCTTTTGCTTTAGAACATCCGGTTTTGATGGCATTTTATGCAGGTGTTTTCACCTGGTTTTTAACCGCATTGGGATCCGCTTTGGTATTCTTCTTTAAATCCATGCATAGAGGTTGGTTAGATACGATGCTGGGATTTACGGGAGGAGTCATGGTTGCAGCCAGTTGTTTCGGTCTTATTGGACCCGCTATTGAAATGAGTGCTGGGGAGAGTTGGGTGAAAGTGGCGCCAGCTGCCTTTGGTTTTCTTTTGGGCGCCCTCTTTTTATTTGGATTAGATAAGATCATGCCCCACTTGCATATCAACTTTAGAGAAGATGAAAAAGAAGGCGTCAAGAACACCTGGCATCGGACTACACTATTGGTTTCTGCAATAACCATTCACAATATCCCAGAAGGTTTAGCAGTAGGTGTCCTTTTTGGTGGTGCCGCCATTGGTGTTGAAGGCGCAAGTATAGGCTTGGCTTGCGCTCTAGCTATAGGAATTGCTATTCAAAATTTCCCTGAAGGAATTGCTGTGGCCATGCCATTGAGAAGAGAAGGGATTTCCAGAAGAAAGAGTTTCATGTTCGGACAATTATCGGCCGCTGTTGAGCCTATAGCTGCCTTAGTAGGAGCGGCCGCAGTATTGACCTTTCAACCAATTCTGCCTTATGCTTTATCTTTTGCCGCAGGAGCCATGATATATGTGGTGGTCGAGGAAGTAATTCCCGAAACACAAAGAGATAAATATACCGATGTGGCGACATTAGGATTCATGCTAGGTTTTGTAATTATGATGAGTTTAGATGTTGTATTAGGATGATCGAAGAAGGAGATATAATCGCCAAGAATAAAAAAGCATCTTATCAATACTTTTTGACTGATCGCTTCATTGCAGGAATGCAATTAAGCGGAACGGAAATTAAATCGATTAGAGCTGGCAAGGCCAATTTGATGGATGCATATTGCCTCTTTCAAGATGGTGTATTTCTTATTCGAAATCTATATATAGAGGAATATTCGCATGCTTCTCATTTCAATCATGAAGCCAAACGCGATCGGAAATTGCTCCTAAAAGGAACTGAATTGAAAAAAATTCAGCGCAAACTCAAAGATTCTGGTGTTACCATTGTACCAACCGTCTTATTCATTTCTCAAAAAGGTTGGGCAAAAATTGAAATTGCAATAGCCACAGGTAAGAAAATGCCCGACAAAAGACAAGATCTCAAGGACAAGGATATGAAACGACAAATAGATCGTTTATCTAAGGATTATTGATTCTCATCGACAATTTTTAGTAGCTCATGTAACCCATTTCGATTTTTGGCGTAAAAAAAGACAATTCTAAAGTAAAGAGCTGTGAAAAGATTAGTGTTGATGGTTGCTCTTTTGAGCCTTCCTTTTATTTCGTTTTCTCAAATTGAATTGATTGCCGGTCCAGGCGTATCGTACAATAGTACATGGATACTTAACCCTAATATGTTGATTGAAGGAGATCAAAATCCCGATCCAACTTTTACTTGGGGAACGGGTATAGATGCCGATTTAAGACTGACAAAGTGGTTATCCTTTCATACCGGATACAATTCGGGAGAAATCAGACAAAATTTTGAACTCCAAGATGAGAATGAGAACACATTTAATGCTCATCATTCATTGAAGACCAGTAATATTCCACTGGTACTCCGTTGGGGTGGTGCATTTTATTGCGAAACCGGATTCCAACATACGGGCATCAAAAATGCCAATTGGTCATTTAATAGCATAGATACTGACGTTTCGGATCGTTTTGTTCAAAGCAGTTGGATGGCTGTCGGTGGATTTGGAGGAAATATCGGACTTGCGCCAAAAGTGAAATTGAATATTGGTTTCAGAACAGCCTATGGCATGAGCGATTTTAAAGGTGTCGATGCTTGGGGACGCGATTATGAAGAGATTACTTACTTTTCAGAATTGGCCAGCCAGGGTGTTGATATTACCGAAATTCCCGGATCTGAAGAATATTTGGATGAATTTGAACAGTATACTTCTTTAGTAGAAGAGTTCGATAAATTAGCCAAGACCTATGCCCTTTCTGTGGGTGTTTATATGGGTGTGAAGATCAAATTGATTGGTGCCGAAAAAGCAAAAGCTGAGTAAAAAACAAAAAGCCCTAAGAATAATCTTGAGGGCCTTTTGCAACTTAACTAAACACTAAAAAACACTAATTTAAATGGATGAGATTAATACTTTCTAAGTAGTTAGCACAATCAAATATGTTCTCAAAACCTCTTATATATTGGAGTTTATTATCGAAGCGATAACTTACTTCAACAAAAAAACCGTACATACTGTACAAAGAGATCTTGTTGTTATTTTCTCTAAATTTTTCGTCCAAAAAACTTCCGCTCTTTCGAATCATCTCTCTTTTTTGGTCGAAGGATAGCACATTAAATTCTACAAGTGTCATAGTCAATAATTTTCGTTCTACACTAAATCGTTCTCAGGGCTAAATTAAATGTTTTGTCGATTCAAATCAAGTGTTTGTCTAATAAAATACATAGTACGAAACTTTTCAAAAAAGCTATCTAACTGATTTAGAGCTGATTATCGAAAATCAATTCTTTGAGACGCATAAAAAGCGGGGTAAACGGGAAAGATCTTTTTCAATTCGAGTGTTCCAGATGTCTCGATCGAACAATTCGCGGGTCTCTTGAGGGAAAGCTTCATTGATCTCGAAATAGAGCTTTAGAAGGGCATTGGGATGTTTGCGAGCTAAACTTTCCAGTTTTCGGTAATAAATTAAGGGATCTTCATCTGGAACAAATAGCGCCAAATGCGGTTCGTGATTCACAACGTGCGGAGCCAATCGTTTTTTTCTTGATTGTTCTACGTACGGAGGATTACTAACAATCACATCTAAACTCTTGGAAAGCGCTTCGATTTCGAATAGATCCTGATGCCTAAAATGAACTGTGGTCTTATTGTATGCGGCATTTTGACGAGCCGTTAATAAAGCCTCTTCAGAAACATCGATGGCCGAAACATCCCAAAGGGGCCTCGACTTCTTTAAAGAAATTGGAATACAGCCACTGCCTGTTCCCACATCCAGAAGAGAAATATGCTGCTTATTATTCTCTTTCAAAATGAGGTCAACCAATTCCTCGGTCTCAGGCCTTGGAATCAGTACCGAAGGATTAACCCGTATTTTGCAATCGAGAAATTCACACTCACCTAATATATATTGAATGGGTTCACCCTTATTCAATCGCAAGGCCGCTTTTTCAAAATGCAAAATCTCAGATTCAGATAAGGCTCTTTCTTGATTAAAGAGGTAGCTACTCTTGATAATGTTCAAATGAAATTCGGCTATCAGAAAAAAGATATGATCAGCCTCATCCTTATCATAATGCTTCAATGCAGCAATTGTCCCTTTTCGGATCTCTGCAAGGCTATTATTTTTAAACTTTATAAGCATTAAGGAGATTTCCTTTGCAAGGTCCAAGCAGTGTCGGCAAATTGATTGAAGATCAATCGATCGTGTAGTCTGCTCTTTCGACCTTGCCAAAATTCAAACTCAAAGGCCTTGACCGAAAAGCCTCCCCAATGTTCAGGACGAGGAATCTTCATTCCTTCAAACTTCTCTGTAAAATACTTTACTCTTGATTCCAGATCTTGACGATCTTGCAAAATAGAGGATTGTTCTGAAGCCCAGGCACCAATTTGACTCATTCTGGGCCGAGATTCAAAATAGTCATCGCTTTGCTGCTCACTGCACGGTTTGGCAATGCCGCTAATACGCACCTGTCTCTCCAGAGAAGGCCAATAAAAATTTAGTGCTACGCGATTATCCTTTTGAATTTCAATTGCTTTTTCGCTCTTATAATTGGTGTAAAAGAGGAAACGTTCATCACTAAATCCTCTGAGATAGACAACACGCGACCGAGGACCTTCAGCTGCACAAGTCGAAAGCGTCATGGCATAGGCTTCACTTTCCTCAGATTCAACAGCTCGCTCGAGCCAAGATTGAAAAAGTACAAATGGATTCTTGGGCACGTCCATCTCATTCAACTCGCCTTTTTGAAAATCTTTACGGTCTTGATTCAAATAGTTCTCTAATCGCTCGCTCATAATTCTTGCGTAAATTTACCAAGAAATCGTTTTGATCATATTTTTACGACATGAAGTATTCCATTGAATTGAGCTATAAAACACCAAAAGAGTGGGCCGATCAGGTTATAGAGAACATGGATAGTTTTTTACAAGACCATGCAGATTGCGAGCGGAAAGCTAGCGCAATGGCCATGAATTTTGTGGCCAAATGTCCCGATAAAGTTGAAATTATCCCGGAGTTGATTGAAACAGCTTTAGAAGAACTCGAGCATTTTCAAATGGTCTATCAAGTCATGGAAAAACGCGGAGTCAAATTGATGGACAAAATGCCGAAAGACCAGTATATACAAGATTTGATGGGACTTTGTCGTTCCAGCACAGAGGAAAGGCTAATGGACAGAATGCTCATCGCATCTATTGTAGAATGCAGAGGGGCCGAACGCTTTCGTCTTATTGCAGAGGCTTTGGAAGAAAGTGAAATGAAGAAATTTTATAAAATGTTATGGACCAGTGAAGCAAAACATGGAAATATATATGTTGAGATGGCCCTTAATTATTGGCCTGAAAAAGAGGTATATGCTCGTTTACACGAATTAAATGCTGCTGAAGGGGAAATATGCGCTAAACTTCAATGGAGACCAGCCCTGCATTGATCTAAAATCACTTGACTTAGGGTTAAATATTGACTAAATTGTATAAAAAATTAAAAAGTGATTGAGTTTAATCCACAGAGCAGATTGAGTCCAGAGAAGGGGCGGATTTTAATTTCAGAGCCATTTCTCAGCGATCCCTATTTTAAACGTACTGTAATTCTTCTTTGCGAACATAACGATGAAGGTTCATTTGGTTTTGTATTGAACAGGTATCTAGATATGGGTATTAGCCGAATAATGAAAGAGTTTCCCGATATAGAAACTAAGGTCGGAGTTGGTGGACCCGTTCAGAATCAAAATCTCTTTTTTCTTCACACATTAGGCGATGTTCTAGAAGGAAGTACCGAAGTTGTTAACGGAGTTTTCATGGGAGGAAATTTTGACATCCTCAAACTCATGATTGAATCGGGAAAAATCGATGAAAGTAATGTGCGCTTTTTTGTGGGTTATTCTGGCTGGTCTGCCGATCAATTGGATCAAGAATTAAAGGAAAAATCATGGATTGTTGCTCCATCTAACAAACACTCTATAATGAGCACCTCGAATGATTCACTATGGGGAGATTCATTAAAATCGCTTGGAAAAAAATATGCGCATTTGGCCAATTTCCCAGAAAACCCGCGATACAATTAATCCAAAAAGTACTAGGTCTTCATTATTAAGCGTTCTTTAAAATGAGAACCTTATCTTTCTGCTATGAAAATGCCTTTCATTCAAAACTTCAAGAAGAGCAACGAAAAATTCAAATATAATCCGCGTTTCTACAACGAGGCAAAGGAAAAGAGAGAAGCGCGAAACAGACGAATCATTCGCAAGGCGGAATTAGAAAAGACAGAAGAAGGCCGAAAAAAGTTAGCAGAAGAAACCGCTGCTGACAGACAGTGGATAAGCGAAAAAATAAAGAGTGAAAACAAAGCTCATAAAGTAAGAATCAGAATCATCTTAGCCGTCCTTTTAATTTTGGTTTTAGTTGCCTTCAAATTTATCGGCATTTCTATCTTTGAGGCTTCATGACTCAACGCATTCAATTACTCCCTGACAAAGTTGCCAATCAAATAGCCGCTGGAGAAGTTATCCAGCGACCTGCATCCGTTATTAAGGAACTGGTTGAGAATGCCATAGATGCCGGTGCAAAGAATATAGAAGTAATCATCAAAGATGCTGGCAAGAGTTTAATCCAGGTAATCGATGACGGATCGGGAATGTCTGAAATTGATGTCAGAATGGCCTTTGAGCGCCATGCAACCAGTAAAATCAATGAGGCCAGAGACTTATTCTCTCTAAATACTAAAGGGTTTCGTGGTGAAGCGCTTGCATCCATCGCAGCGATAGCACATGTTGTACTCAAGTCGCGACTGGCAGAAAACGAACTGGGAACAGAATTGCGCATTGAGGGAAGTAAAGTCGTTAAGCAAGACATGTGTCAATGTCCGGTTGGCTCCGATTTCAGCGTGCGAAATCTCTTTTACAATGTTCCGGCACGAAGAAAATTTCTCAAATCAGATCCTGTAGAATTTAAGCACATTGTTGAAGAGTTCAATCGAGTAGCATTTGCACATCCAGAATGCAGTTTTAAGCTCTTTCATAATGAGCTGGAAGTTTATAACCTTCCCATTTCGAATTATCGGCAGCGCATAAGCAAAGTTTTCGGTGGGAATTTCAATTCTAGACTGGTTCCTGTCCAAGAAAAAACGGATATCGTTGAAATTACAGGATTTGTCGGAAAGCCAGAATTTGCGAGAAAAACGCGCGGTGAACAATATCTTTTTGCCAATGACCGATTCATCAAGAGCGGTTATTTTCATCATGCGATAAAAGGCGCATACGATAACTTGATAAGTAAGGATCATCACCCCTCCTATTTTCTTTATTTCAAAGTCAACCCCGATTTGGTCGATGTGAATATACATCCCACCAAAACCGAAATTAAATTCAGAGATGAGAAAGCCATTTACGCTATCCTATTGGCGGCTGTAAAACGATCTATTGGAAAATACAATATCTCCCCTTCTTTGGACTTTGAAAGAGAGATGAGTCTTGACATTCCTGAATTGAAAAAAGGCCAGGCTATTCGCATTCCCGAAATCAAATTAAACCCAAACTATAATCCCTTTCAAACAGGAAATAAGGATTTTGAAAAGGAAGTGATTCCTGCTCAATATGAAAAGGAGCATGCTACAAATTGGCAAGAGCTCTATGCGATTAATAAAGAAATTGAGCCGATAGAAAGCGAAGAGATAGATTTCGCAGATAAAGGGTCAAACTTGTTCAAAGGCATTCAAATTCACAAGAAATACATCTTGACAAGCATCAAGTCTGGATTTGTATTCATCAATCAACAACGTGCACATGAGCGCGTGCTTTTTGAATTGTATTTGAAACAAATCAATCAAGCATCAGGTCAAAGCCAACAAAGCCTCTTCCCTGAAGCCATAGACCTTCCTGCAGGTGATTTCGCTTTGGTTAATGCCCATCTAGATCTTTTAAAGAGCATTGGTCTCGATCTCGAACAATTTGGTCCAAGCACATTTAAAATCAATGGTATTCCATCTTTAGCAAAAGAGGAAAATCCAAGTACTTTGATGGAATCATTCCTCGAAAAACTAAAGATGTTTGAAGCTTTACCCAAATTGAGTTTTGAAGAAAAAGTGGCTCGATCTATGTCAAATAGTCATGGAATTAAAAATGGTACGCCTCTTGAGGTAAGCGAAATGCAATATCTAATTGAACAGCTGTTTTCTTGCGAAAACCCATATCTCAGTCCTTCCGGATTACCGATTATCGTAAACTTCAGCTTGGAAGAATTGGATGAAAAATTTGAAAAATAATGCTCAGACTTACTGACGCAACACGAAATCTTATTTATTTAAATATTGGTGTATTTGTCATTGCCAATATTTTAATGAAGATAAATCCAAACCTGTTTATTTTGGATTATCTCTTCTTGAACTATTTCGGTTCACCTGAATTTAAACCTCCCCAAATTGCCCTGCACTTTTTCATGCACGGTGATTTCTTTCACCTATTATTCAATCTTATTGGACTCTTCTTTTTGGGACCGATAGTCGAAAGCATTCTCGGACAAAAGCGCTTTATTCTCTTTTACTTCCTGTGTGCTTTTGGTGCCGTTCTCCTTTTGAA
Organism: Bacteroidota bacterium; assembly: GCA_039028335.1. Lineage (GTDB taxonomy): Bacteria > Bacteroidota > Bacteroidia > Flavobacteriales_D > JABDKJ01 > JABDKJ01. The sequence goes on along the minus strand of JBCCIF010000035.1, from coordinate 5,894 downwards.
TGTTATTGACTTTATAGTCCTCCAAGATCTTGTAAAAAATTTCCAGGGAAGACCTGAAGTTTATGAGCTCTTGCTTGAAGGAAGACACTATACATCGCAGTCAGTAGAAGAGGAAAAATTCGTTGAGCAAGCAGGCAAAATATTGTTTACCAAGTCTTCAGGTGCGTCAGGGGCCATATACGGTCTGCTTGTCGCTATAGGAGTGAAAATTCCCAATGTAGAAATGCAGTTATTCCCACTCCCTGTTCGAATAAAAGCAAAATATATAGTCATTGGTCTCTTGAGCTTAGCCCTCATTTTTGGTTTTGCGAATATAGATGGGGATTCTACAAATCACTTTGCCCATTTATTTGGTGGACTTTTTGGATGGATTTTACTCAAAACATGGAAAATAAATTGAGATTTTCGTAATGAACGATAAATTATTACGTAAGTATATAGAGCATGCTTGAAAGTTTAAAACGAGAATACAGAACTGCCCCCGCGTACAAGAAGATATTCTATTTGAATATTTTCATTTTTATTGTGGTTGGTGTTGCCGGAGGTCTCTGGAGTTTATTTACCAATCAAAACCCATTCCCAGAATTTATTCGCGAATATTTGGGAGCACCATCTGAATTCAATGTACTTATCAAACGGTTTTGGACACCTATTACATACGCCTTCTTTCATGATGGTTTCAATCATATCATATTCAATATGCTCCTGCTCTATATTGGAGGAAGGGTGTATACGCAATTGTTGAACGATAAGAAATTCATCAATACCTATTTCTTGGGAGCCATTTTCGGTTGGTTAATCAATGCTTTATTTGCGAACGCTTTGGCGTATGCAGATCCTACAAATATTATCGGTGCATCTGCGGCAATAAGCGCGATCGTTGTAGCTTCTGCTGTCTATTCTCCCCACTATGTAATAAATCTGGTGCTATTAGGCAGAATAAAATGGGCCTACGTTGCTGCTGTATTGGTTATTCTTTCCTTTATGTCTTTACAAGGTGAGAATAGGTTTGGACAACTCTCTCATATAGGCGGAGCTGCTTGGGGTGCTTTATATGCCTTACAGCTCAAAAAAGGCAGAAATATCGGAAGCTGGTTCGACAAACTTTTAGAAAGACTTGGAAGTCTTTTCAAGCCGAAGTCAAAATTGCGAGTTGAATATGTCAAAAGACAGACGCCTCCTCGAGACGATTACGATTTCAATGCGCGCAAGAAGAAAGATGAAGAAGAAGTCAATGCCATATTGGATAAGATTTCTAAATCTGGACACAACAGCTTAACGAAAAAAGAGCGAGATATTCTATACAAGGCGAGTCGCAAAAAATGAGCCGAAAAGAAAAAGGCAATTGGCTTTCAAAATGCTTACGACTAATTAATATTCTAGTCGTTGCAGCGCTAGTTTGTTCATACCTCTCTACTCTTATCAGTCCAGAAAAAATTCCTTGGTTATCCTTTTTTGGTATTTCCTTTCCGATTTGGATGGCGCTGAATATTTTGTTCATTGCTCTTTGGTTAGCCAGAAGAAAAGCCATTATTTTCCTTTCGCTCATTACACTTTCCCTGGGTTATTTTCACGTTAGCAATTTCATCCAATTGAGTTTTTCCAGCTCACCAGAAGTCAAAAAAAACAGCTTCAAGGTACTCTCTTACAATGTCAAAAACTTTGGTCTGTATTCATGGAAGGACAATACGGAAATTAGAGACAGCATCATGGCCAAACTCGATTCCATAGATGCTGACATCATGTGCTTTCAAGAATTCTATTTCTCAGAGAGAGAAAAAGGATTTCAAACAAAGAGCATTCTCCAAGAGCAATTCCAAGGCATTCAATTTCACGAGAAATACACCCATGAGCTCATCCACCATCAATATTTTGGGGTAGCAACGGCTTCCCGATTTCCCATATTGAAGAAAGGCTACATCGAATTTTTCAATGACCGAAATAACTTCTGTATTTATTCCGATTTATTGATTGGCCTGGATACAGTGCGCGTTTTTAATGGCCATTTCGCTTCAATCCGATTTAGTAATTCAGATTATGAAATCATGGAGAAAATCAAAAAGGATACCTGGAGCGTCAAAAAAGAAGAAATGTCTTCTATTCTAAAAAGACTGAAGAATGCCTCTGTGAAAAGAGCTTCGCAAATTGACGAGGTCATGGCCGAAGTTGCGAAGAGTCCCTTCCCGGTAATTTTGGCTGGCGACTTCAACGATACTCCGACCAGTTATGCCTATTGCGAAGCGAGAAAGCTTTTAGAAGATGCCTTTGTTGAGGCAGGCAACGGAATAGGTAACACCTATAATGGCGCCTTTCCTTCTTTCCGCATTGATTATATTTTGCATGATGAATCCTTTAAGGCACATAAATTCAAAACTCATCAAGAAAAATATTCAGATCATCACGCCATTCAAGCGACTCTTGAAATGGTAAAAAGCTTGAATGACTGATTATTTTCACTTAATTTTATGCTTATGCAGCTCATTAAATATTGCTTGATGCTCTTGTTCTTAACATTTGGAACTTTGGCAATTGCACAGGTTGAAGACGATCCGGATGCAGATGAAGAAGATTCAGAAGAATTTAGAACGTTCAACAATGCCGATTATAGAGGGTTTTATATCGGTGGAAATGTTGGCGTTTATTTCGCGAATAAATCCACGGCTACCTTTTATTCTGGCAATGAATTACTGACACCCAATAGTGTTTGTGTCTTTTTAGGCTGTGCCGGAAACAATGGAATACCACAGGTCTACAATCAACTTGTCGAAGAGTTGGGTGGTTATGACTTCGAACTCGCAGAATTCGCTCAGGAAATGAACTATAACCCAGCAATTTCATTGGGTATGAATTTGCGCTATCGAACGGGGCCATTCATGACTATTCAGACCGATCTGAACTATGTCAATTTGAGGGCTAATGGAATCCTTGTCTATCAAATAGATCGTCCAAATCCGGATGGTTCTTTAGGTGATTATTTCGAATCGCATCCGATTTGGGGTGAAGAACAACGCTTTATTTTAAGCCCTGGGGTGCAAATGTATCTTTCAGATCCCAGCGATTTTGTGCCTTATATAGACTTGGGTGCAGTGTTGACCAGCACCCGTGCTCGTGAAAACCGATTCAGTGTTGGTAACCGCCAATACAGCATACTTCGACCAACACAAAATGCAAACGGAACGATCATCAACAATCGTCAAGCTACAGCAAATGGATTTGGTTTTTATTCTGGAATCGGAGTAAATGTCAAATTCGAAAAGGTGATCTTGGATTTTGGTTATCGCGCGAGCTTTGAAAAAGTGCCCTTTAGAAAATTAGATGAGGAATTCAGCATGTTTGATGAACGCACATTGCATCATGCCATTACCTTGAAATTTCTATATGCGAAATAATTAAATATTGGCAGCCTTGGGAGAAGGGTTCAATGCTTCTATCCAGGTTCTCGCATCTTTCGTACTCAGAAAAGTCTTTGTGGGAACCAAGGGCAAATTCAATTGAAAGTAAATATCACTCATCAATTTCTTCGCCAAATTTCGCACCCGTACAGCTTCTGCAAGAATAATCCATGAACGATCCTCAGAAATAAGATACTCTCTCAGATCCGCATTCAATTTGGTATAATCTAAAGTGTTTATAATCGAGTAATACTTGCTTTGACCTGAAAGCTCAAAGATTCTTTTTTCAATTTGTTTAAAGAGTTGAACGGATAGTGAATTGTCTTGAATAAGAAACTCGGCTACGTTTCCTTTAAAATTACAGTTCACACCCTCCTCCTCAAATTGGTGATGGCCCAACAACGATTTCATTAGCATTTAGTTCGTTTTAAACGTACGAAAATATTCTCTACTAATATTTATAATTTCGCCTAATCTTATAAACCTTCTAAGAATTCGCCATGAACATTAAGAATTGGATTTCTGCTTTTCGACTAAAAACAATTCCCTTAGCACTGGCCAGCATGTTATTGGGGAATTTTTTAGCATATAGCCTCGGAGAATTCTCCTTTATTATTGCCGCTTTGAGCATCTTAACCTGTATTGCTCTGCAAATTCTATCCAATTTAGCGAATGACTATGGCGATGCGGTTAATGGGGTTGATAATGAATACCGCGTTGGACCTGCCCGAGCGGTTCAAAGTGGTTTGATTAGTCCCGAAGTAATGAAAAAAGGGATTTACTTCTTCATTGCACTCTCCCTTTTATTTGGCTTGGGGCTGCTTTATTTCAGTTTCAAAGAAGTCATGACCCTTTCGTTTTTATTGTTTTTCATTTTGGGTGTCTTTGCCATTGCAGCAGCAATAAAATATACGGTCGGAAAAAACCCTTATGGCTATAATGGTCTAGGCGATGTTTTCGTCTTGCTTTTTTTCGGTTGGATTGCAGTACTGGGCACAGTTTTTCTTCACCGACATGCGATTGAGATCCTCTTCTTTCTTCCGGCCACTTCGATTGGTTTGTTGGCTGTGGGCGTTTTAAACCTGAACAATATGCGCGATGCAAATCAAGATAAGGAAGTGGGTAAAAATACGTTGGCCATCAAACTAGGTGAAAACAAGGTCAAAGCCTATCATACGGCTTTAATCATCATCGCTATGCTCTGTGCAGTACTCTTCGCCATTTTGACTTTTCAAAGCGCCTATCAATGGCTTTTCTTGATATCTTTCATTCCTCTATCACTGCATATCAAACGCGTATTGGACAATAAAATTCCAGCCCACTTGGATCCAGAACTGAAAAAGCTAGCCCTTTCCACCCTATTCTTTAGTATTCTTTTCGGTATTGCGATTTGTTTAAGATCCTTTTGAAAAGTTTTAGAAAGGCCTTAACTATTTCCACTGAAATTTATTTTTATTAGGTCGTTGTTTGGGCAATCCAAAATATCTTTCTGTGCGCTACTCCTAATCTTAGGCAATACCCTTTGGGCTGAAGATGAACCAGGGCCCGAACCGCGACTTCAGATCATCACAATGAAAGCGACATGTTCACAAAGTTGTGATGGAAAAGCCAAGATCTTACATAATAACGGAGACGAGACCCTCCTTTATGAATGGTTGAGCCATACCAATCAAATGATTTCTCAGAGTTTTTTCCCTGAATTCAAAAATGCTTGTGCGGGAGATTACAAAGCGCGAATTGTAAAAAAGAAGGACATTACGTCCTATCGAGTTGACACCGAACCTTTCGAAGATTATAATCCCATCCGTATTATTCAATTTTCTGCACGCTCGCGGATGAAGATCTCTTTGGGCTTTGAGATAAAAGCAAAGAAATATGTAGCCGAATTGAACGATGACCTTCAGATTTACTACAGTCTAGATCAAGGCAGCTCTTGGAAAAAGGCCGGAGACATCTATCCCTTGAAGAGCAATTTTTCTGGATTGGAAATTCCCTCTCTGGTTTATTCCACTATTCTACCCTCTTCAGTAGATCAACAAGGCGATGTCATGGTTATGGTCGCGGCAAGAAACAATGCCAAAATGAAAAAGCTGAAATCGGCCATTAAGAAAAGTTCATTTGAGATTTTTCATGTCTACAGAAAATACGTTCCCTTTAAAATAGACTCCAAAAGTAAAGTCGAAGTGAATAGCTATGTAAGTCATGAACTTTATGGAAATGATGGACTCATCGCCCTGCAAGTTTCAGGCGGTTTACCGCCCTATAGCTATGAGTGGAATGTTGGGAGTAATTTGAGTTCAATTGGAAAATTGTCTCCAGGTGAATATTCAGTGGTCATTCGCGATTCTAAAGCATGTGAACTGAAGAAGTCCTATCGCGTTAAGGCGCTTTATAATCCCATTGATCCCGAACTCGATATTAAATTGACCAAGGCCAATAAACCTCGGCATTTCTACCTAAGGATAAATAATATTTACGATAAAATCATCTATCTCTATATTC
>JBCCIF010000034.1:0-32508 GCA_039028335.1 Bacteroidota bacterium | reverse complement strand
ATAATTCTTCTATTTTTCTGAGAGAGTTGTTACAGAATGCTATCGATACTTGCCGATATAGAAAAGTTTTTGAGAGTAGTATAAATAGTGCCACTTATGAATGTTTACCTATTGAGATAAGTACTTGGTATGATCATGATGGTTTTCGATGGATAAGAATTGATGACAGAGGGATGGGTATGACTATTGATCAAATTACGAAATACTTTCTTAAAGTAGGAAATTCCTTTTACAATTCGGATGAATTCAAAGTAAGTAAACTAGATTTTAAGGACGGTCAAAAAGATTTTACCACAATAAGTAAATTTGGTATCGGTATTCTATCTTGTTTCTTAGTAGCAGATGAAATAGAAGTTTCGACAAGATCTATTCATGTTGATAAAGAAACTATTTTTCCTGTTCGGCTTTCGCTTAAAGGTCTGGACAATTACTATTTTCTGTATACCAAAAATGATATACCTAAAGAAATGCCTTCCAAATTATTGAATGGAGAGTCATACAGAGAAGATACAGGAACTTCAATAGCATTAAGACTTAATCCGAATTTGGATCAAAAGGGATTTGATCTAGCTAGATTAATAAAGTCAAATGTCTACGCATCAGATATTGAAATTAAATTCGAAAACAATCTTTTTGGAAATGAGGATTTATCTGCTCATCCTGATGAACCATTCAAATATCAACTCTCAAAAGATGAAGTCCTAAAAATTTCGGAATTTCTTGATAGTCCTGGAATAGAAAGCATTGGTGCCGAAATTCATGTTGACCCAATAATCTTGTCAGACGAATCCATATTAAATGTTAATGGAATTATTTATGCTTTTAATTTAAGGAAAACTATAGAATTTAAGTCAAACGCTGAATTTGAATTAAAAATTTCACCTGGATGGAAGCTAGAATATTATGATGGTTACAATCAAAAGAGTACTTTAAAATTGAATGTGAGAAAGTATGCTGAAAAACATGAGATAAAAAGTTTAAGGATTGATTTAAGTCACTTAATAGAAAATGTGAAAGAATTTAGAGGACAGAATGAGTTTTATTTTCCACGGAGAAGTGCCATTTTTTCCCATAATGGAATTTTGATTCCTAACGTTCATCAACATTTTCCAGAAATGCTTGAATTAAACATCAGGGAGGAAAACTCTGATTCAACTTTGTGCTTAGGTATATTTAATTTAAAGGATAAAATAAGACCAAATTTGAATATCTCAAGAAGTGCAATAACCACTATCCCATGGACTTTCTTTTCAGAGGTGAATTTAATAATAAAGAAAAGTCTCAAGAAAAGTAGTTTCAGCTACAGGCCGAAATTAAATAACTTTGCAGATTATAGAATTCAAATAGAATCAATTGATTATAACGACCCTTTCTTAACTATAAACAATGGCTGGCCTAATGAAATTATTTTAGGAAGTGAAGAGGTGAAGGTAAATGAAGTATCTGAACAAAAATCTATTGAAGTTGGATGGATGGATCGATGTTACGACAGAGAATCAGAACTTTTATACCGAAGAGTTATTTTTGAAAACTGTAATTATGTCATTCAACTCTACAAGCAAAACGAAAATCAAGAAGAATTAATAGAAAAGGCATTTATTAAAGGCAAAAAGAAACACGAGTTTGGTCAATTTCCATCTCATTGGGTGTGTGAATATGAAAATTTTAATGGCTTAATGCCTTTGAAATTAGGTTATTCTTTATACAATATAAAACATGACTTTACTAAATGGCTTATTAGCTGTTATTCGGAACTATTTAATAATTACAACTATTTTTTAAAATCTATTTTAAACACCCAAAGCATTTCTGAAATGAATTCCATACTAGACAAGCTAAGAAAGTTATTATCGGAAGAGTTAAAGCCAAAACTTGAATTATCAGAGGATGATTTTAAAGTTGATTTTGAAAAATTGAATTCACTATAAATTAGTTTTTAAGAGTTGGCTTTAATTATCCTCACCCCAACACCCCTCTTAAAAGCTCCACCTTCTTCACCATCTCTTCAAAAGCTTCAAATGAAATCGTCTGCTTCGCATCCGTCAAAGCCTTTTGCGGGCAGGCATGCATCTCTACTATAATCCCATCAGCTCCAGCAACGGCAGAAGCATAGGCAATTTGGGGTACGTGTCTGCGCAGGCCAATGCCATGTGAAGGGTCAGCAATCACCGGTAAATGGGTCTTCTCCTTCAAGATGGGAATCGCATTAATGTCAAAGCAATTGCGGTAGGTCTTTTCGTAATTGCGAATGCCTCTCTCGCAGAGCAGTACCTTTTCATTGCCACCCGAAAAAACGTATTCGGCCGAGTAAAGCAATTCATCCAAAGTACCGCTCATGCCTCGCTTAATCATCACCGGTTTGTCAATGGAGCCCATCGCGTCAAGTAGATTGAAATTCTGCGAATTTCTCGCGCCAATCTGAAAAATATCTACATAAGGATACATCTCTTCCAGCTTCTTCTCTTCCATAATTTCCGAGATGATTTTAATGCCCTTTTCCTGGCAGATGGCATGCCAGAGTTTGAGTCCTTCAATGCCAATCCCGCGATAAGAATAAGGAGAGCTTCGGGGTTTGTACACGCCCCCGCGCATGATCTTCACGCCACTCTTGGCCAATTGCTCCACCGTCTGGCGAATGTTTTCTTCGCCTTCAATGCTGCAAGGTCCACCCATCATTTGAAAGGCGCCATTGCCAATACTTACGCCATCGCCCAAATCAATTTGAGATTCCTGTACACGCCATTTCTTCGAGACCAATTTATAATCATCGCTCACCCGGTGAATGTCCTTCACCCCTTTTAGGTTACCGATATTCCGAATGTCAAAATCCTCCTTTCCAATGCACACCAAATAGTCCGCATCTTGGGTAGTCACCCTGCGCGACTTGAAATTGATTTCATTTAGCTTCAATTCTATGCCTGTCAATTCATCGGCTCCTATTTCCTTTTCCAATTGTATGATCATGATCGAATGTTTTGAATGAATGTGTGTATGCTTTCTTTTAAATTGTTGGGCTCCAAGGCTTTCAAAAAAGCCGAGCCAATGATGCCTCCCTGGGCATGCGCACAAGCCGCATCAAAAGAAGCCTTGTTACGAATATTAAAGCCTACCAAATGCGGGTGCTTTAAGTTCATGGCCTTTAATCTTTTTAAATAATCGCTAGCCGAATGTTTGCTTTGGTGTCCAGTCGTGCTGTTGCTCGACACGGCATAGATGAAAGAAGAACTTTCTGCATCAATTTCAGCAATGCGTTCTTCGGAAGTCGAAGGCGAGATCAGGAAAATCATCGAAAGTCCGGCTGCTTCCATAACCGCTTTCACATGGCTTTGATAATAGTCCAAAGGCAAATCGGGAATGATGAGTCCATCAATGCCCACGCGCTGGCAAGCTGCACAAAATGCCTCCAATCCGTATTGCACAATGGGGTTGAAATAACCCATCAAAATCACGGGCAAATCAATCTCGGAACGAAAGCCTTCCAGCTGCGTAAAGAGCTTCGCAATGCCCATGCCATTGGCAATGGCCTGCGAACCGCATTCCTGAATGGTCGGTCCATCGGCCAAGGGGTCGGAATAGGGCATACCCAATTCCACCATGTCGGCCCCGGCTTTTTGTAAGTGGCGCAAAATGGGTCGCGTATCCTCCAATGCGGGATAACCAGCCGTGAAATAAATGCTGAGAATATTCTCTTTTTCACGCAAGCAAGCCTGCAAGCGTTGGGTCACTGTTTCAGTCATTGTTCAAGTTTAAATGTTCCATATAGGTATTCATGTCCTTGTCGCCACGGCCACTCAGATTGAAAACCACCAAATCGTCTTTTAAAAATTTCATTTGCTTCAAAACCGCCAATGCATGGGCCGATTCCAAAGCGGGAATAATGCCTTCCAATTGCGACAATTCCAAAGCCGCATCCAAAGCTTCTTGATCGGTTACGGCATAAAATTGGCCGCGACCAGAAGTGAAGAGATGGGCATGCAAAGGACCAATACCCGGATAATCCAGCCCCGCAGAAATGGAATGCGGTTCCACCACTTGTCCATCTTCGGTTTGCATGATCACCGTGCGCGAAGCATGTAAAATACCTTCCGTACCCAATTGCAAGGTAGCCGCAGATTTTCCACTCGTAACACCTTGCCCGGCTGCTTCCACACCAATCAGTTTGACGTGTTCATCATTCAAATAATGATAGAACGCACCCGCTGCATTCGAACCGCCACCCACACAGGCAATCACGTAATCGGGGTCGCGGGGCAATTGCTTTTTCAGCTCTTCGCTAATCACCGATTGAAAGTAAGCGACCATCTCAGGATAGGGATGAGGTCCCACCACCGAACCAATGATGTAATGCGTGTCTTCCACATGGTTGATCCAATCGCGAATGGCGGCATTGGTCGCATCTTTCAGACTTTGACTGCTGCTGTATTCGGCCCGCACCTCGGCACCCAGCATGCGCATACGTGCCACATTGGGCGCTTGGCGTTCCACATCTTTGGCACCCATATAGACCACACATTCAATGCCCGCCAAAGCACAGACCGTAGCGGTCGCCACGCCATGTTGTCCGGCACCCGTTTCGGCAATGATGCGCTTCTTACCCAATCGCTTGGCAATCAGAATTTGCCCAATCGTATTGTTGATTTTATGGGCACCCGTATGGCATAAATCTTCTCGCTTCAGATAAATCTGTGTGCCGTATTTCTCCGAAAGATTCTCAGCAAAATAGAGGGGAGTCGGTCGCCCCACATAGTCTTTCAAAAGGGCATCGAATTCTTGTTTGAAAGCTGCATCCTGCTGAATTTCACCAAAGACCCTGCGCAATTCTTCAATGTTCGGATAAAGCATTTCGGGAATAAAAGCACCCCCAAAAGCACCGTAAAATCCATTTTCGTCAATTTCAATTTTCATTTCTCAATTCCTGTATAAAGGCCGAAACATCAGCCACATTTTTCACTCCGGGCGCATCCTCAAAAGCCGAGTTGATGTCCACACCCCACAATTTTTCATGTGCAATGGCCTTGATGCGTTTGGCATCTTCTGGCCCAATTCCACCCGACAAAAAGAAGGGCCGCTCCCCCCTGTACGCCTCCAGCAAAGCCCAATCATACTGCTGCCCACTTCCGCCATATAGAGGGGTTTTGCGGTCAAACAGAAAATAATCACAGGCCTTCTCATAGGCTGCACAAGCGGCAAAATCTTCGGCTTCGGCAATCCCAAAAGCCTTCATGACCTGCGTCTCTCTGCGCAGTTCCGCACAAAGCGCTGGAGATTCATCGCCATGCAATTGCACCATGTCCAATCCGTATGTTTTGATTTTTTTTGAAATGGTCTGGGCACTGGCGTTCACAAAAACCCCTACAATTTTCGATGGCCTTGCATCAAAGCTTTCCAGGCTTTCACCCACATACCTTTTGGAAGGGCCATAGAAGATCAAGCCGACATAGTCTGGTCTCGTCTTCAAAGTCTTCGCTATGTTTTCAGGTATTCTAAGCCCGCACACTTTCACCTTCATTGCGTTTCTTTAGTTGTTTAATGAAATCGGCACAAGCCAAATGCGGAGATGGGTGGCGCATGAAATGTTCGCCAATCAGGAAGCCATCGAAGCCACACTTCCGCAAATGATGAATGCTCTCTACATCACTGATGCCGCTCTCGCTCACGAAGGTGAAATCGCCTTGCACTTTTTGGGCAATGGCCTCAGAGGTGCGAATGTCCACTTCAAAATTTTCGAGGTTGCGGTTATTGACTCCCAAGAGGTCAATGGTATCATCCAACTTGTCCAATTCACTTTCGTGGTGCACTTCAAAAAGTACTTCCATTTTGTGGGCATGGGCCAAGGCTGTAAAAGACTGAATCTCCTCTTTGCTGAGAATGGCTGCAATCAATAAGATGGCATCCGCACCAATGCTCTTCGCTTCTATGATTTGGTATTCGTTAATGATGAAATCCTTGCGTAGAATGGGGCAGTAATTGAACTTGCGTGCAATGCTCAAGTTCTCATTCTTGCCCATGAAAAATTCCTGATCGGTCAATACCGAAAGCGCACTCGCTCCCGCTTGCATATATCCAATCGACAATTTTTCAATGTCCACAAATTCATTGATGATGCCCTTGCTGGGCGACTTCAATTTGATCTCGGCAATCACTCCGCTCTTCTCGGGATTGACCAAATACTTTTTCAAGGACACGCAATCCGAAGCAAAGAATTTACTCTGCTCCAATAGCTTGATGGGATAGAGCATTTTCTTTTGCTCCACCTCTTTTCGTTTGTGTTCAACTATACGATCTAAAATGTTCATGCTTCCAATAATGTTTTAAATGTTTTTTCCGCTTTGCCGCTAACTAATGCTTCATGCGCCATGGCCATGCTGTCTTCCAATGTTTTGTTCGTAGCGCAAGAAATGGCCAGACCTGCGTTTGTGGCAATGGCTGCATTCTGGGCGGTACTGCCTTCTCCTTTTAAAATGTGTTTGAATATTTTGGCCGAGCTTTCTACCGAATCTCCACCGTAAAGGTCACTTTGCAACAAGCGATTTTGTTGCAAATCTTCGGGGCTGTACAAGCGTTCTCCCACATGCGAAAAGCACTTGAATTCAGAAGTCAAAGAGACTTCGTCATAGCCGTCCATGGAGTGAATGACATTGTACTGATGCCCTTCTTCATTTTGCAAGATGTAATTGTACAAGCGGGCCAGCTCCAAAGAGAATACCCCAGTCGATTGCTTCTTCACCTTGGCGGGATTCACCAAAGGACCCAGCATATTGAAGAAGGTTTTGAAACCCAAATTTCTTCGAATCGGTGCCACATTTTTCATCGCGGGGTGGAAGAGGGGCGCATGTAAAAAGCAGATATTGGCCTTTTCCATTTGACGCTTCAATTGCTCCAGGTCATTCGTGAATTGATAGCCCATGGCTTCCATCACATTTGAAGAACCGCAAGCCGAACTGACACCCGTGTTCCCATGCTTCGCAACGGGCACTCCGCAAGCAGCCGTAACCACTGCGGAGAGGGTAGAGATGTTAAAGGTGTCTTTGCCATCTCCACCCGTTCCGCACAAATCCATGGGATCGAAATCAGAGAGATCAACCGCTAGGCAGAGGTCCAAGAGACCAGCGCGAAAGCCGGCCAATTCATCGGCCGAGATGGCGCGCATTTGGTAAACAGTGAGTAAGGCCGAAACCTGTGCTTCATTGTATTCGTTCTCGGCCAGCTCATGCATCAAGTGCTGTGCTTCATCGCGATTGAGTTTTTCAAAGGCGAACAATCGGGCCAATGTGTCTTTTAAATTTTTCATCTGTTCAGGAAGTTTTTAAAGAGGGTATTTCCACTCGGTGTCAAAATACTTTCGGGGTGATATTGCACTGCTCGCATCTCAAATGCTTTGTGCCGAATGGCCATGATCGCGCCTTCGCTGTCTTCGGCAATGACTTCTAAATCATCGGGCATTCCTTCGGGATCGGCCACCCATGAATGATAGCGCCCCGCCTCAAATTGTACGTCTATGTTTTCAAATAGATAATCGCTTTGGGTCTGCTTCACCTGGGTAGCTACGCCATGATAGACCTTGTTCAAATTCTTGATCTTTCCGCCAAACACTTCGACCAAGGCCTGCAGACCCAAACAAACACCCAAAACGGGTTTTTGCCCTGCACTCGCTTCAATGAGGGCTTTCAAATCACCCGCTTCATCTGGAATACCCGGGCCAGGAGAAAGTATAATTTTGTCATGGTCGTTAATGACCGAAAGAGGACATTGATCGTTTTTGCGGACGTCCACTTTGGCACCCAATTCTTTAATGGCATGGGCAATGTTATAAGTGAAACTGTCGTAGTTATCTATCAATAAAACCTTCATATTTCCTCCGCTATTTTGAGAGCTTTTCGCAAAGCCGCAATTTTATTATTGACTTCTTGCAGTTCTTTTTCGGGAACACTTTCGCTTACGATACCCGCCCCAGCTTGATAGAACAGTTTGTTCTTTTTGGCCATGAAAGAGCGTATGATGATCGCTTGATTCGAGTCGCCATTGAAGCCGATGAAGCCAATGGCTCCGCCATAGAATTCCCTGCGTTCATTTTCATAGCGATCAATCAATTGCAAGGCTTTGTGTTTGGGTGCGCCACTCAAGGTGCCCGCTGGAAAAGTGCCTGCCAATAATTGCAATGCTTCCTCTTTGGCTTTGACTTTTCCAACCACTTTACTCACCAAATGAATGACATGCGAGAAGAATTGAACTTCTTTCAGTTTTTCGACTTTCACTTCTTCGGCTACTGTGCTCAAATCGTTCCGCGCCAAATCGACCAACATGGTATGCTCTGCATTTTCTTTTTCATCTTGAAAAAGGGCTTGTGCCAGTTCCAGGTCTTTGGCATCGTCACTCGTTCGTTTATAGGTTCCCGCAATGGGATGAATCTCGGCTTTTGAATTCTGAACAACCAAATTGGCTTCGGGCGAAGAGCCGAATATTTTAAAATTGCCATAATCAAAATAGAAAGAGTAGGGCGAAGGATTGATCATGCGGAGTGCACGGTAGAGGTTGAACTCATCGCCTTTGTACTCCTGAGAAAATCTTCTGGAAAGAACCAGTTGAAAGACATCTCCTCGGAAGCAATGATCGATTGCTTTCTGTACATTGTTCAAATAGTCCTCATCGCTGCCGTTTACCTTTTCTTCGCCAACCAATTGAAATTGAAAAGAACTGCTTCTTTCCGATTTGATCAAAGCCTTGGCTTTGTCCATCAGCGAAGGCTGACCTTCGGGAAGATTTTCCTGCAGTACAATTTCATTGTTAAAGTGATTGATCGCGATCACCAATTGATAAACATGGTAGAGCATTTCGGGAATGGAATCGTCCGCTCTTGGCGTCTCATAATTCAATTGCATGAAGTGCTGTGCGGCATCAAATGAAGTATAACCAAAGAGCCCAGCATGGGGATATTTTCCCTGTTCATCCAGGTCAAAGGAAGCATTGAAAGCATGCAATTGGTTCAAAACCTCATGGCTTTCAATGTCCCTTGATTCAACCTTATTCAATTTCTTGATCTCCAATCCTTCCCCATCCAATTTGAAGGAAGCAATGGATTGACAGCAGATAAAACTCAGGTGATTTTCCTTCACCGAATAGTCTGAGTTTTCCAGCAAGATGCAGTTTGAAAACTGATCGCGCAGTTTCAGGAAGAGGCTCACTGGAGTATGCGTATCGCCAAATATCTTTTGTTCTTTATAAGCTAATCTCATTTTTAGAGCATAAAAAAACCCTGCCGTATTCGGGCAGGGTCTTTAATGTTATATAATGCCAAATACTATGCTAGGGGAGGATTATTTGTCCACCACCAAGACCAAGTATTTGTACTTTTTAAATTCATTTCAGATTCAAATTAAAAGAAATAATTTTTATCTGTCAACTAGAGCGCAAACTCTTTTTTGATTTTATTGACGTAATCCAATTCTTCCCAAGGGAACAATTTGACTTTCACTTTTTTGGTTTTGCCCGAGCCATCCGTGAAGGTTTTGCTCACTTCTTTTGGCTTTCTTCCCATGTGTCCATAAGCGGCCGTTTCCGAATAAATCGGTGAACGCAGATTGAATCTTTTCTCAATCGCATAAGGACGCATGTCAAAGGTCTTCATCAATTTTTTGGCGATCTCACCATCATTCAGCGTTGTCTTTGCTGTACCATAGG
The DNA here is from genome assembly GCA_039028335.1 of Bacteroidota bacterium. Lineage (GTDB taxonomy): Bacteria > Bacteroidota > Bacteroidia > Flavobacteriales_D > JABDKJ01 > JABDKJ01. The sequence goes on along the minus strand of JBCCIF010000034.1, from coordinate 22,830 downwards.
TATCAACAAAAAGTCCCATAGGTTCAGCGACTCCAATGGCATAAGCCACTTGCACTAAAATCTCATCACACAATCCTGCTGCAACAGCATTCTTTGCAATGTGTCGCGTTGCGTAAGCGGCTGAACGGTCTACCTTACTCGGGTCTTTTCCTGAGAAGGCTCCACCACCGTGGGCTCCTTTTCCACCATAGGTGTCCACAATAATTTTACGACCCGTTAATCCGGTATCCCCATGCGGCCCACCAATCACAAAAATTCCGGTTGGATTAATGTGGTATTTGATCTTATTGGTAAAAAGTGCTTGAATTTTCTTGGGTAATTTCTTTTGAACGCGTGGAATCAAAATCTTGATCACATCCGATTTGATCTTCTTCAACATAGCCGATTCTGTTCCGAAATCATCGTGCTGTGTAGAAACAACAATCGAGTCAATGGCGACTGGTTTATTGTTGTCATCGTATTTGATGGTTACCTGACTCTTTGAATCTGGACGGAGGTAAGCCATCTTTTTGCCTTCTCTTCTCAATACCGCCAGCTCTTTCAAAATCATGTGTGAAAGCTGCAATGCCAAAGGCATATAATTCGAAGTCTCATTGGTGGCATAACCAAACATCATTCCTTGGTCACCTGCACCTTGCTCTTCTTTTTTCTTTCGTTCAACACCTTGATTGATATCTGGACTTTGCTCGTGAATGGCAGAGAATACCCCGCATGAATTTCCATCAAACATGTATTCACTTTTGGTGTATCCAATTTTATTAATCACATCTCTTGCAACTTGTTGCACGTCCACATAGGTCTTGGACTTTACCTCTCCAGCAAGAACAACTTGTCCTGTTGTTACCAGTGTTTCACAGGCTACTTTTGACTCTTTGTCAAAAGCGAGAAAATGATCGATTAATGCGTCTGAAATTTGATCAGCTACTTTGTCGGGATGTCCTTCTGATACAGATTCTGATGTAAAGTAATAAGGCATTTCTAGCGTTTAATTTTGTAAATGTAGGTATTGCAACATAGTGAATAAAAACTTTTACGGGTTTATTTAGTCAAAGTTTTAAATACCTCTTCAAGATCTTTTGATTGATGTTGTGCGAGTAAATTGTCTGAGGAATCATCCGCAACAATTTCTCCTTTTTTAATGATGATTATTCGATCGCAGATGGCCTCTACTTCCTGCATAATATGGGTGGAAAGCAGAACGGTCTTTTCTTTTCCTATGTCCTTAATAAGCGCTCGAATATCGACCAATTGATTGGGATCCAAGCCACTTGTCGGTTCGTCTAAAATCAATACTTCGGGGTCGTGAATCATGGCTTGAGCCAATCCTACTCTCTGTCGATAGCCCTTGGATAACTCACCAATTTTTTTGCGCATTTCAGGAACGAGGCCAACTTTTTGAATAATGTCTTCAACCTTAGCTTTCTTTTTCTTTAGCTTGTAAATCCCTGCAACGAAAGACAAGTACTCACGCACGTACATGTCTAAATAAAGTGGATTGTGTTCAGGCAAATAGCCAATTTGGCTTCTTACATCAAGTGCATTATCTACCACATCATATCCACATACACTCGCGGCTCCATAACTTGGAGTGATATAGGTGGTAAGGATCTTCATCATTGTTGATTTGCCTGCACCATTTGGGCCAAGAAATCCGACAACTTCTCCTCCGCCAATTTCAAAGGAAACATTGTCCAATGCTTTTTGTGCGCCATAAAATTTCGTTACCTGATCTACCTTTATAGACATGGCGGCAAATCTAATGAATTGCATTAAGTTTGGCCCATCGAATTGGCTAAACTAAAATTTGGAGTTTAAAGGACAAGTCATAAAAAGTACAGGACTTTGGTATCAGGTGCGCAAAGAAGATGGTCAGATGGTTGACTGTCGGATAGTGGGCAAGTTAAAGTTGAAAGGGATAAAGTCTACCAATCCTGTGGCTGTTGGTGATCGAGTTTGGTGTAGAATGGAGGATGAGGAAAAGGCATTGATCACTGAAATAGAGAAAAGAGAAAACTATATCATTCGAAGATCAACCAATTTAAGTAAGCAGACACATATAATAGCCGCCAATATAGATCAAGTGTTTCTGCTCGTTACGCTCACTGAACCTTATACGACAACAGGATTTATCGATCGTTTTTTGATTACATCTGGAGCTTATCATATACCGGCCGTTTTAGTGTTCAATAAATTGGATGAACACGATGAAAAATTGGATATGCGCTTGAGTGAATACCTTGAAACCTACGATAAAGCGGGATACGAATGCCTACAAATGAGTGCGCTAAAACAGATCAATACGGATAAAATCGCTCAGCGTATGAAGAATAAAACGACATTGTTGGCAGGTCATTCTGGAGTGGGTAAAAGTACTTTCGCGAATGCGATTCAGCCGGGATTGGACTTAAAAACAGCGGAAGTTTCCCAATTACACAAACAAGGAAAGCACACCACTACATTTGCTGAAATGTTTCCTTTAGACTTTGGTGGTTTTTTAATTGATACTCCTGGGATAAAGAGTTTTGGTGTATACGACATTGAAAAGAAGGAGATTTCTCATTATTTTCCAGAAATGCTCAAATTCTTGGGCGACTGCAAATTCAATGATTGCATGCATATTTCTGAGCCCCATTGTGCGGTGAGAGCTGCCTATGAAAATGGTCAAATTGCCTATACCAGATACAAGAATTACCTGGAGATTATAGAAGACGATGAAGGGCCTTATCGTGTTGATATCTACGCATAATCTTTTAGAAGGCTAGAGACATCGATTTTTCAGGAAAAGTTTCAAATTCTCGTAGTTCAATCCTTGAAAAAATGGATTTCAAAATGCAATTTTTAAGATCTGAAAACGCTTAATTCATCGACAAAAATAACCAGTACAATTGTAATTGTCTCTAGTACAGCGATTTATAAAAAAGGCCTAATTTTTATTTTTCTCTTTAAAATAGTCAACCTAAAAGATATTCTCTCGTCTATTAGGTGTAAACTATTTAAAATTTAACAACCATGGAGTTTTTTAGTTATGTGTTTGAGAGTGTCTACAAGGTGTTAGGGAACCAAATTTGGTTGGTTGCTATTATTGTAGGCTTTATAGGAGTTGTAGCCCAGTGGAGATTGTATGAAAAAGCTAATCAGCCTGGTGTATCAAGTGTTGTTCCCGTTTGGAACATAATTACATTTTTGAAAATTGTTGGTCGTCCAGCATGGCAGTCATTGATTGTTATTGTTCCAGGTATTATTGTTCTGGCTACATTAATGATTGACTTCAAAGACATCTTTGCATTTATGGGGAATGGCTTCTCAGGATTCGAAACTGTAAGTCTATCCTTTCCAATTTTTGCGCTGTCTTCAATAGTGCTCGTTGGATTTATGATCAAATTGTATATCGAATTGTGTGATTCATTCGGTAAGAGTACCGTCTTTGATTACGTGCTTGTTATCGCACTCAATTTCCTTTATATATTGAATCTAAGTCTTTCCTACGATACCGTATATCACGGTCCTGTGTATGGAAAGAAAAGTGAATCGTCAAGTGCGCGTCAATTCGCTTAATTCAGAAAAGACCTTGCTTTAACTAAAACATTTGGCAACCCGGAGGAATTCTTTCCTCCGGCTGTTGCGAAATGGGCCTGACCTCCGCCACCTCCACCAATCTCTTTGGCCAATTCGCCAACAATTTTTCCAGCATTCAGATTTTTACTTTCAACAAGATTTTCAGAAACTACGACCGTAATTCCCACTTTTCCATTCGATTCATTTCCTAAAACCATGAAGAGGTCCTCTACCTGTCCTTTGATCTGAAAAGCGAGATCTTTGACTGATTTACTATCCAATTCTATAGACTGTGCAAGAAAATTCACCCCTCCAATATTTTCGATTTGATTGAGCAGATCTCCTTTTAAGTTACCTGCTTTGGCTTTATTGGCTTCTTCAATTTCTTTTTGAAGTTTATTCTTTGAAGCAATGAGGTCATTCACAGATTTTAGAACATCTTTTGATTTCAATAATTGACTAAGTTCACTGAACTGTTGTAATTGAGTATTGACATATTCCTGAGCTTTTTGTCCGCTATAAGCCTCTATTCTTCGCACACCTGCTGCAACTGCTGATTCAGATACGATTTTAAACCAACCTATATTACCTGTTGCCACAACATGGGTGCCTCCGCATAATTCAACACTATCGCCAAACTTCACAACGCGCACGAGATCACCGTATTTTTCTCCAAATAGTGCCATAGCACCCATGCTTAGGGCTTCTTCTTTTGGCAGCGCACGATGCTCTTCAAAGGGAAGGTTTTCCCGAACAAGAACATTTACCAAGTCCTCTACAGCTTCAATTTCTTCTTGTGTCATTTTTGAAAAATGACTGAAATCAAATCGCAAATAGTCAGGGTGCACCAAAGACCCTTTTTGTTGCACATGATCTCCTAAAATTTTTCGAAGAGCATGGTGCATCAAATGAGTTGCGGTATGATTTTTCGTGGTATTCGAGCGCAACTCACTGTAGACTTCTGCCTGAAAAAGCGACTGAACATATTGAGGCAATTGCTCTACCAAATGCATGGTCACATTATTTTCTTTTTTGGTGTCCAGAATTTTGATCCGTTCATTTTCGTTACTGATCATTCCTTTATCACCTACTTGGCCACCGCTTTCAGCATAGAAAGGAGTTATGTTAAAGATGAGTTGATAGAATTCTTTCCCTTTTTGATTGACTTTTCGATAGCGGGTAATTTTTACCGGAACCGAAATATTGTCGTATCCAACAAATTCCTGCACTTCATCTTCTATGAGAACCGTCCAATCTCCTGCGCTTACTTTTGTCGCTTCGCGTGATCGATCTTTTTGTTTTTCGAGTTCTGTTTTAAATCCTTCCTCATCTATTTCAACATTGTTCTCTCTCGCAATAAGTGCGGTCAAGTCAAGGGGAAATCCATAGGTGTCATAAAGCTCGAATATGGTTGGCCCATCAAGCAGTGAAAGGCCTTTCATTTTGGTGTTTAACTTTTGGATTCCCTTTTCCAAAGTGCGTAGAAATGACTTTTCCTCTTCTTCAATAACCGATTTTATCAAGTGGATTTGAGAAGGTATTTCAGGAAAGAACTCACCCATTTGCTCATTCAGCACTTCGGCTAAGTCAAAAATGAATGGAGAGCGAATTTCTAAAAAGCTGTATGCATAGCGTATGGCTCTTCTCAGTATTCTTCTAATAACGTAACCCGCTCCGGTGTTCGAAGGCAATTGCCCATCGGCAATGGCAAAGGCAACCGCTCTAATATGATCTGAGATAACGCGAAAGGCAATGTCGCATTTCTCATCATCACCGTATTTCTTTCCACAAACGCTTTCTATTTTTTGAATATAGGGTTGGAATACATCCGTATCGTAGTTCGATTTTTTGTCTTGAAGAACAGTGCTTAATCTTTCAAAGCCCATTCCAGTATCAATGTGTTTTGCCGGAAGTGGAACAAGAGAACCGTTTTCCATTCGGTTGAATTCCATGAAGACTAAATTCCAAATTTCAATGACTTCTGGATGATCCTTGTTGACCAATTCCTTTCCGGGTAATTTAGTAATGTCTTCTTCTGATCGAAGGTCAATATGAATCTCAGAACAAGGGCCACAAGGTCCGGTAGCTCCCATTTCCCAAAAATTGTCCTTCTTGTCGCATGCGAGAATGCGCTCTTCAGGAATGATGCCTTTCCAAATGTCCTTAGCTTCATCGTCTTGAGGAAGACCGTCTTTTTCATCGCCTTCAAAAATGGTGATATACAACTTGTCCTTATCAATCTGATAAACCTCTGTCAAGAGTTCCCAGGCCCATTCAATAGCTTCTTTTTTAAAGTAATTTCCAAATGACCAATTGCCCAGCATTTCGAACATGGTATGATGATAGGTGTCGACCCCAACCTCTTCAAGATCATTGTGTTTTCCTGAAACTCTGAGGCATTTTTGACTGTCAGCTACTCGAGGATGCTTGACAGGTGCGTCTCCGAGGAAAATATCCTTGAACTGATTCATACCTGCATTAGTGAACATTAGCGTTGGATCGTCCTTCAAAACCATGGGAGCAGATGCAACGATTTCGTGTTCTTTTTCGTTAAAGAAGTCGAGGAACTTTCTTCTAATTTCTTTACTGTTCATAGCAATATTGTTTCACTAAAAAGGCTGAAAATCATAGAATTGAGAAAATACCATGAAATTTCCGCCTGTCCATCTAAGCGTTGCAAAAATAGATTATTTTAGATATTATTGCTTTCTTTCGAATTCATGAGTAAAACACAGTATAAATACAATCCGAATACATTGAATTTTGAGAAAGTGACTATTAGTCGCGCTCAAATTTTATACCGTGTATTGGCTTATTTAGCTGTTGCATTTTTATTCGCAATTACATCTATTTGGGCTTATGGTAAGCTCTTTGACTCTGCTAAAGAAAAAGCTTTGATGCAAGAGAATGAATTCTATGCGCAAATGTTTAGCACGCAGCAACGAAAAATAGATGAACTTGAGGGTGTCTTAAAGGATATGGAATATCGTGATGACAATATTTATCGCGTCATTTTCGAAGCAGAGCCTATTGATCAAAACGACCGTTTATCTGGAGTGGGAGGTGTCAATAGATACCGTCATTTGCAGGGACATGAATATTCCGATTTGGTGATGGATACCCAACGCAAAATTGACAATTTGGCGAAGAGAATGGTTGTTCAATCCAAGAGTCTTGATGATGTGAAGGATATGGCTTTGGACAAGGAAGAGATGTTGGCATGTATTCCTGCTATTCAACCTGTAGCCAATAAGGATTTGAAACGAATGGCCAGTGGATTTGGCATGCGAATCGATCCGCATTACAAGACACCTGCTTTTCACAAGGGAATGGATTTTACTGCGCCAACAGGCACTCCGATTTATGCGACAGGTGATGGAAAAGTAATTCGAGCGGATAGAAAGTCTAGAGGTTTTGGGAATCATATTCGAATTGATCATGGCTATGGTTATGTGACTTTGTATGCTCACTTGAGCAAGATGAAAGTCAAGCCCGGTCAAAAGGTTAAGCGAGGAGATATTATAGGTCTGGTCGGAAATACCGGGAAGAGCAAAGGGCCTCATCTTCATTATGAAGTGCGTAAGAATGGAAACGCGATAAACCCAATTAATTTTTATTTCAACGATTTAACACCCGAGGAATACGATATAATGATAGATTTATCGAATAATTCCAATCAGTCTCTGGACTAAACCTATAAATGCCCTATAAGGAAAAAGAAATAGAGAAACTTTATTACTCCATTGGTGAGATAGCAGAGATGCTCAAGGTGAATGCATCTTTGATTCGTTTTTGGGAGAAAGAGTTTTCAATAATTAATCCGAAAAAAAACAAGAAGGGCAATCGCATGTTTTCGAGAGAGGACGTCAAAAACCTCAAGCTCATTTATCATTTGGTCAAAGAAAAAGGCTATACCCTTCAAGGTGCTCAGAGTAGTTTAGAAAATGGTAAGAAGGGAGCCTTCGAACAAATGGAAGCTATTGAGCGCTTGCAAAAAGTGCGAAGTTTTTTACTTGAAGTAAAAGACCTTCTATAAGTCTACTGTACAATTAATTTTTCTGTCCGAGAGCCTTTCTCACCTTCAACATTAAAGAAATATGTGCCTGGTACAATTCCATCTAAAGGCAATTCGAAATTCGTTTTTGCATTTTTCTTCCGAAGAATTACTTTGCCTTCAGAATCAATTAGCGAAATTTCATTGCGTCCATTTTCGAGTTGAACGTACAGAACATCAGTTGCCGGATTAGGAAAAATATGGACCTCGATTCCTGAAGCCTCTGAAAGTGTATTTAAGGGGTCAAAAGTGAGCAGGAAAGATCTATCGGTGACCTTTTGATTGGCCTCCATTCCTCCGCAAATTATAAATTCTGTTTGCGAAATGCGTGCAATTCCTCTCAGGTCCATTATGCCATAAGGTGCGCCCAATCCTTCAAACCAATTTCCCGGTTCAGAATTATACCGCAAGATTCTATTCAATGGCGGTACTCCTCCCGATCCGTTATAAGCAATGCCATTGTAATTATAGGTAATTCCTGATCCTCCAATCCAAAAGGCTTTGTCCTCATAGCTTGCCGCTGCCATTCTATAACCTTTGGCTCCTGGATTTTCTCCTAGCTGGCTCCATTCAATTTCTGTAGGATTAACTGGATTTATCAAGCCTCTGCGCAATCGGCCTGTTGAATTAAATTGCCCACCAGTGGCGCCTCCATTATAAAATATGGTGTCTCCAATGATTACACCACTTGCTCCAAAGGCTCTATAAATATTGCTGTTCGGAGTAGAAGTTCCCACTTGCCATTCATCTGTGAAGGGATTGTAAATTTGAACATTGTTCACATTGCCATTATTACTCCAGCCGGTTACAACATAAATAAGACTGTCTCTCCAAACTGCCTGTACATGATCATCTATCGGAACGGGAATTGATGCACCATCGGCCAGATAGGTATTCGCAACTGGGTCATAGATGTGAACTTTGTTAGAAGATATTTCCGATCCATTCTGAAAAACATGGTATCCGCCAATGATGTAGATTTTATCATTAACAAAAGATGCCCCAACACCAATTTTGCCAAGCGTATCTGGAAGATCTGGCAGTACCGACCATTCTTCGCTTATGGTATTGTAGCACATGGCTTGAAGATTTATTCCGGAAAAGATTTTTGTGCTATCGATTCCTGCGAAAGTATAGACGTATGCGGTGTCATTTGCGAAAGCTTCGCATACTGCATTGTTTGAAATGGCCTGAGGCATAGGCGGCAATTCCTGCCAGGTCCAGCCTGTTTGTGAGTTGACAATACTTGGAAAAAATGCGAGTAGAATGAATAAATTCTTCATCCGACTAATGTACAACAGAAAACTAGTAACTGTCTTTGTGTATTGTTTTTATTGCTCTTCCAGAAGGCTCGTTTGCATTTTTGAACGATTCGTCCCATTCTAAAGCTACTGGCGAACTGCAGGCAACAGAAGGAACCGATGGGACGCAAGCTGCAGCCGTATCTGATGGGAAATGCTCTTCAAAAATACTGCGGTAATAATATTCCTCTTTATTCATTGGAGGATGAATACCGAATCGAAATGAAGCATTGCTCAACTGCTCATCGCTGACATTATTCTCAACGATTTCCTTCAAGGTGTCTATCCAGCTGTAACCAACTCCATCGGAAAACTGTTCTTTTTGACGCCAAGCAACTTCTTGAGGCAACATATCTTCAAAAGCTTTTCTAAGAATATGTTTTTCAATTTTTTCTCCCGTGCACATTTTTGCTTCAGGATTGAGTCGCATGGCAACATCCATGAATTCTTTGTCTAAAAATGGGACACGTCCTTCAATGCCCCAAGCGGCCAATGATTTATTCGCACGTAGGCAATCATAGAGATGAAGTTTCGAAAGTTTTCGAACTGTTTCTTCATGAAATGCCTGAGCGTTGGGTGCTTTGTGAAAGTATAGATAACCTCCAAAAATTTCGTCAGCACCTTCACCTGAAAGGACCATTTTTACGCCCATTGATTTAATGACTCGCGCAAGAAGATACATCGGAGTAGAGGCTCTTACGGTAGTGACATCATAGGTTTCTAAATGGTAAATTACGTCTCGGATTGCGTCCAGTCCTTCCTGAATGGTAAAGTTGACTTCATGATGGACAGTTCCAATATAGTCAGCTACTTTTCTGGAAGCAGCAAGATCTGGTGAACCAACTAAACCTATTGCAAAGGAGTGCAACTGTGGCCACCAGGCTTGCGATTGATCTCCACTTTCAACTCTTTTCTCAGAATACATTTTAGCAATCGCAGAAACGATGGAAGAATCCAGACCGCCTGATAACAAAACTCCATAAGGCACATCTGTCATCAATTGTCTTTTTACCGCTTGCATCAAAGCCTCTCTCAATGTTTCAATGCTCGCCTCATTGTCCTTGACACTCTCGAATGATTCCCAATCTCGGCTGTACCATTTTTTCATTGCTCCTTTTTCACTAGAGAATTGGTGACCGGGTAAAAAGACTTCGATTTTTTTGCAGACACCTTCCAGGGCTTTCAATTCGCTTCCTACATAATGTTGGCCATATTCATCCCAACCTTGATAGAGGGGAATAATACCCATGTGATCTCGCGCGACCAAATATTTATTTTGCTTTTTATCATAAAGCGCAAAAGCAAAAATACCGTTCAATTCTTCCAAAAAATCCTCTCCTTTATCTTGATACAGTGCCAGGATGACCTCGCAATCTGATTCTGTTTGAAAGGGATAGTCAGGATAGCGATTGCGAATTTCTGTGTGATTATAAATTTCACCATTTACGGCTAAAACAAGCGATCCGTCTTCGCTGAATAAGGGTTGTCTTCCTGATTTAGGGTCGACAATGGCTAAGCGCTCATGGGCCATTATACAATTTTCATCAGCAAAAACTCCTGACCAATCAGGCCCTCGATGTCTGATTTTTTTTGACATCTCTAAAATTTGTGTTCTCAATTCATCAGTTGAATTTTTAACATCAAATACACTAACTATTCCGCACATCGCTTATTGATTTTGAAATATTGTCAAAGATAAATGAATGACCAGGGCTTGTCCAGACTTGCTTCGCCTTTATTCACTTTTGGAGGCTGAAATCTCGTGATTGAAATAGAAGTTCAAAAATTCTCTATTATTTCTTAAATTGAACTCCTAAACACAGCTAACCATGCCCTTTAATTCAGTCTTTTCTTGGTTGATGAAGAAGCGATTACATAGAATCGATCTCTTCTTGAAGCATCCCAGTGAGGTTCAAAATGAGCTGATAATGAACTTGGTGCAGAAAGCACAATACACGGAATGGGGTGTGAAATATGACTATAAGTCCATCAAGAGAATCAATGAATTCAAATCACGTGTCCCTATTTCTAGATATGAAGATCTGAAGCCTGTTTTCGACAGAATCTATAGAGGAGAAGAAAATTTACTTTGGCCAGGCGAGATGAACTTTTTTGCGAAATCCTCAGGCACGACCGCTGGGAAAAGTAAGTTAATACCTGTTTCCAAAGAGGCATTGGAGGATTGCCATTTTCAAGGTGGAAAAGATTTGTTGGCAATGTATGTACGTTCAAATGAGAACTCAAAAGTATATGCGGGTAATACACTGGTAGTAGGCGGAAGTGGACAAGAATGTGAGTACAGGAGCAATGCTTATTATGGGGATTTGTCAGCAATAATTATGAGTAATTTACCGCTGTGGGTTCAAGCGCGCAGAGTTCCGAGTTTGTCAATCGCTCTAATGGACGATTGGGAACAAAAAATTGATCAATTGGCTGAATCGACTATGAATAAAAACGTGTCGGTTCTTTCAGGTGTGCCTTCTTGGATGTTGATCATGATAAAGCGAATTCTTGAGATTAAAGGGGTAGATTCTATCGCAGAAGTTTGGCCTAATTTGGAATTGTTCATGCACGGGGGAGTAAATTTTGAACCCTATAGAAAACAATACAATGCATTAATCCCTAAGAAGGGGATGAATTACTATCAAACCTATAATGCTTCAGAGGGTTTCTTTAGTATACAAGATGACAATGCAACGGACGATATGTTGCTGATGCTGGACTATGGAATATTTTATGAATTCATTCCATTGGATCAAATTCATGATGAGAACCCAAAGACCGTCCTGCTAGATGAAGTTGAAGTGGGGAAAAATTATGCCCTTGTTATTTCAACCAATGCTGGACTTTGGCGTTATCTTATTGGAGATACTGTCTGCTTTACCTCAAAATCCCCATATAAGATTCGCGTTACGGGAAGAACTAAGCATTTCATCAATGCTTTTGGAGAAGAGCTGATTATAGATAATGCAGAAAAAGGCCTGAAAATTGCATGTGAAAAGACAAATGCAATTATTACAGAATATACTGCAGGTCCAATCTTTATGAGTGATTTAGCAGGAGGTGGTCATGAATGGATAGTAGAATTTGAAGAGAAACCCGATTGTCTAAATCGATTTGTCGAGATATTTGACAAGGCATTGATGGAATTGAATTCAGATTATGAGGCGAAAAGAAGTTACAAAGGTAACCTTGCACAACCATTGATTCATTCAGTAGAGAAAGGAACATTTTATAAATGGATGAAAGGAAGAAATAAATTAGGAGGACAAAACAAGGTCCCTCGCTTGGCGAATGATCGCAAATACGTGGATGATATTCTGATGATGGTTCAAAAAAATGTTTATGCATGAAATATGCGCTGATTACGTGTGCTGTACTTACAATCTTTTTTTCGAAGAGTTTTGAAATCCCTGAAGGCATAGAGAAAATTTATTCGGATAATCTCAAACAAGTCTATTTAACTAAAGATTCTGAATTGTACTTGTATAATCAGAATGGAGAACATTTATACTCCTTTAATGACATCACTTTAGGCAATATTTCTCATCTCGATGTGAATCTGGCTTTAAAGCCATTGCTATTTTATAGAGATGTTCAGGCCATAGTTTTTTTGGACAATACATTAAGTCAGCAAGGGGCAACCATATATCCAGTGCATCATGATTTTTCTAATGTGACCAATGCTTGTCATTCAGTAGACAATAATTTTTGGATCTTTGAAAGAGATAATTTTGAATTGATTCGCATTAATCGCCAAATGCAAGTTATCTCAAAGACTGGAAATTTGAGCCTGCTATTGGGAAGAACGATAAACGCAGATCAGATTCTTGAAAAAGATAATCTACTCTATCTAAGGGATGAAGAGAAGGGGATCTATGTTTTCGATATCTATGGAAATTGGGTGAAGCACATTCCTTTGATTTTAAAAGGAGAGATGGAAGTTCTTGAAGGAAGTATCTACTTTTTGGACAAAGGAAAACTCTTCAAATATGTTGAGCGAGATTTTTTAGAGTATGAAGTCGATCTGAATTTTAAAAATATTGAAGATGTATCGATACAGTCCAGTACCGTATTCACCAAGCAAAATAATGAGGTGCATATTCATTCAATCCCGCATAAACCGTAGAAGTTATAAACAATTGCTCTTTGCTACAGTCATTTTTTTAACTTCGTTATTCTTAAAATTTACTCAGACATGTACGTAGCTATAGCAGGGAATATCGGATCCGGAAAAACGACTTTAACAGGTCTTTTGGCCAAGCATTATAATTGGAAAGCGCATTATGAAGATGTAGAAGATAATCCTTACATCAATGATTTTTACAATGATATGCAAAGGTGGTCATTCAATTTGCAAATCTATTTTTTGAACTCGCGTTTCAATCAGATAAAAGAATTTTTAAGCACAAAGAAGCGCATCATTCAAGACAGAACCATTTATGAAGACGCCCATATTTTTGCGCCCAACCTTCATGCGATGGGGCTTATGTCAACACGTGATTATGAAAATTACAGTTCCTTGTTCAATACCTTGGAGAACTTTATTGAGGCTCCGGACTTATTGATTTACTTGCGCGCATCTGTTCCTACTCTTGTTAATCAGATTCAACAAAGGGGAAGAGAATATGAAGAGGCTATTCGCCTTGATTATTTAAAAAGGTTGAATGAAAGATATGAGGCCTGGATATCGTCTTATGATAAAGGCAACCTTCTCATCATTGACATGGACGACAATGATTTCAGAAACAATAAAGAGGACTTAGGCAAGATTGTAAGTGCAGTAGATGCTGAGATAAATGGATTGTTCGAAACGGTAGAGAAGTAGAGTTATTTCCAAATACAAAATTAATAGCCCGTGAAGCTTTTGTTTCTCGGGCTTTTCTTTGTCTTAATGGTACAAAAAAACCGCTGTCTTTTGGACAGCGGTTCTAAATACTTTATAGTTGATTCTTAGTTGAAGATTAACTGTCCTGAAAGAGACACCGTATCATCAATTATTTTGTCTTTTACTGCATCAGTCAATTTAGCAGAACCGTACATTACTTCATGCGCTGTTCTGTCAAATGACATAGAAACATTGGCCATAGTTCCAGCATCTGATTTAGAGATATTTCCAGAAATTTCATTGTAAGAAGTCATTCCTTTGATATCTAATCTCGCCATCCCAGAGAATGCTCCTCCATCACCAACAGCTATATCTGTAAATACTAAATTAGCCGTAGGATTATTCGCGATATCGAAGAAATCTGGAGAAGATAAGTGACCGATTAAATCACCTGCTCCTTCTTCTGCAGAAATATCTGTCACAGCCATAGATGTCATATCTACTGTAAATGCACCGCTAATTTTGCTGTCATTCATGCTGATGCTTCCATCGCTTACACCAACAGTTCCTTCATGACCACCTCCAATAGCTTTGGTAGCTTTCCAGTTAATTGAGCTTCCTTCTGTAATAGACATTGCGTTTTCACCAAGGGCGCTTTTGATGTCTTCATAAGTTCCAGCAATAGCATTTGCCGCATCATCCATCATTTCGCCAGCAGCGTCAGCCGCTCCGTCCACTACATCAGTTGCAGCATCTGCGGCATCACTCGCCATATCAGTTGCTGTATCAGCTGCATCGCTCATTTTGTCTTGAGCTGATTGGCAAGCGAACAAAAGCACCGCTGCCATAAAAATTAGAACTAAATTTTTCATATTAGATTGATTAATGTGTAATTATTATCGTGTTGATTTATTCAACAACATATGCTTCTAAATGTTCAACAAGCATGTTGTTTTCATTGAATTCTATTTCTATTGAAGATTGAGGATCTGCAGGAGGAGGTGGTGGAGGCGGTGTGCTGCCAGTGCTTCCTAAAATAGGTGCTACTACCAATCCGATCAAACAGGTCAATTTTATCAATATATTCATTGAAGGACCCGAAGTATCCTTGAACGGATCACCTACTGTATCTCCAGTAACCGCAGCTTTGTGAGCATCTGATCCCTTATAAGTCATTTCTCCGTTAATCTCTACCCCAGCTTCAAAAGATTTCTTTGCATTATCCCATGCACCACCTGCGTTATTTTGGAAAATGGCCCAAAGAACACCTGAAACGGTAACACCTGCCATATAGCCTCCTAACATCTCTGCTACTTCTGCATTTGAATAACCAAACAATTGAGGAACAAATGCAATTACCAAAGGAAATACGATCGTTAAGGCACCAGGGAGCATCATTTCTCTTAATGCGGCTTTAGTAGAAATGTCTACGCACTTTCCATACTCGGGAGTTCCTTTACCTTCCATGATTCCTGGAATTTCTTTGAATTGTCTTCGTACTTCATTGACCATTTCCATTGCGGCTTTTCCAACTGAATTCATTGCTAAAGCTGAGAATACTACAGGAACCATTCCACCAACAAATAGCATCGCCAATACTGGTGCTTTGAAAATATTGATTCCATCAATTCCCGTGAACGTTACAAATGCGGCAAATAAAGCCAATGCCGTCAATGCAGCTGAAGCAATTGCAAATCCTTTACCAGTGGCAGCCGTAGTGTTTCCAACTGAATCTAAAATATCCGTTCTTGTTCTTACTTCCTCTGGTAGTTCGCTCATCTCAGCAACACCTCCTGCATTATCTGCAATTGGTCCAAAAGCATCGATTGCTAATTGCATTGCCGTAGTCGCCATCATCGCTGAAGCAGCAATTGCTACACCATAAAATCCAGCGAATGCATATGAAGCCCAAATTGCCAAAGCGAATAGAAGAACAGATGAAAAAGTAGATATCATTCCAACCGCTAGTCCTGCAATAATATTTGTTGCGGCACCTGTTGAAGACTTTTGAACGATTCCGAGGATCGGTTTTTTACCCAGTCCAGTATAGTATTCTGTGAAATACGAGATCAGTCCACCCACAAGAAGTCCGATACAAACTGCTCCAAACACTCTGATTGAAGAAACCACTTGCATTCCTTCGCCAAAGAAATTCATTTCCATTATTGGAGGTAGCATTTTAGCTATCAAGAAATAAGAAGCAATAGCCGTGAGTATAATTGATGTCCAGTTTCCTAAATTAAGAGCTTTTTGCACTTCTGGTTCCTTGGCATTATTGTCTTTTATTTTTACCAATAATGTACCAATAATCGAGAAGATAATTCCCAACCCGGCAATCATGAGCGGTAAGAGAATTGTTCCCATTCCCTCAAAACCATGGTTGGAGATGTCACCTCCCATATCGTCAATGACATAATTTCCAAGAACCATTGCGGCCAAAACTGTTGCTACATAAGAACCAAATAAGTCGGCTCCCATACCGGCAACATCACCTACATTGTCCCCCACATTATCTGCAATTGTTGCAGGGTTTCTTGGGTCATCTTCTGGAATTCCTGCCTCAACCTTTCCTACAAGATCGGCACCAACATCGGCCGCCTTAGTATAAATACCGCCACCAACTCTGGCGAACAATGCAATCGATTCTGCACCTAAAGAGAATCCTGCCAATGCTTCGAGAACATGCGTCATGTTGTCAACAAATGAATAGGAAGGATCATTGATTAATTTCAGGAATAAAATAAATAAGATGCTCAATCCAAATACAGCCAGACCCGCAACACCAAGGCCCATCACTGTTCCGCCACCAAAGGATACTTGAAGAGCCTTTGGAAGACTTGTTCTTGCAGCTTGAGTAGTTCTTACATTTGATTGAGTAGCAATTCTCATTCCGATATTTCCTGCCAATGCTGAGAATACAGCACCAATAACAAAGGCAGGCACAATCCAATAGGGAGTGGTATCAACTATAGTAGCGACCCCAGCAAGAGCAATTCCGGCAACAATTACAAAGACCAACAACAGTCTATACTCCGCATTTAAGAATGCGAGTGCACCTTCATAAATGTACTTTGATATTTCTTGCATTTTGCCATCTCCGGCATCTTGTTTCAAAACCCAAGATCTTTTGATGAACATATAAATGAGGCCAATTACAGCCAAAGCGGGCACCATGTATATAGCATATTGGCTTAAACCCATTGATAAAAATAAACTTGAAAATACTCCCTCGCTCATTTTGGTTAAATTTTGTGTTAAAAATTTTGGAGCGCAAAAATAGAGCTTTGATATGGCTTATGCAAAGATTTGTTGAGTCGATTTATTTTTAGCCTAAATTGCTGATATGCAATGTATTATACAGTCGTATAGCTCACTTCTTTAGCAGCTTTTACCACTTTCTCAACGGAAGGCAGCGCTTCGGCTATCAAAGAGGTTGAAAAGGCAAAGGGTGTGTCAGCCATTGTTACACGTCTAACAGGCGCATCTAAATAGTCGAAAGCGTGACGTTGAACGCGATAGGCAATTTCTGAGGAAACCCCACAAACTGGGTGATCTTCTTCGATGACAACTAGTCTATTGGTCTTCTTAACGGAATTTACGATAGTAGCCAAATCTAATGGACGAATCGTTCTGATATCAATTACTTCTGCGTTAATACCTTCCTTAGCTAATTCATTTGCCGCTTCATTAACAACTTTCATAATTTTACCCCAGCTCAACAATGTAATATCTGATCCTTCTTTTACTACGTCTGCAACACCTATGGGAACGAGGTATTCTCCATCTGGAATTTCTCCGGTGTCTCCATACATTCTTTCAGACTCCATAATCAAAACGGGGTCATCATCCCGAATGGCAGACTTTAAAAGCCCTTTAGCGTCATATGGATTTGAAGGAGTAACTACTTTAAGTCCAGGAATATGCGCATAAAAAGATTCGAAAGCTTGAGAATGCGTAGCTGCTAATTGACCAGCTTGCCCATTGGGAGCCCTAAAGGTTATAGGTGCGCCAAATTGACCTCCCGACATTTGAAGCATTTTTGCAGCACAGTTTATGATTTGATCTGCAGCTAAAATTGCAAAATTCCACGTCATGAATTCTACAATTGGTCTTAATCCATTCATAGCTGCTCCCACACCTATTCCTGCAAAGCCCAATTCTGAAATCGGAGTGTCGAGAACTCTTTTTGCTCCGAATTCATCCAGCATTCATTTACTTGCCTTGTAAGCTCCGTTGTATTCTGCAACTTCTTCCCCCATTAAAAAGACATTTTCGTCTCTGCGCATTTCTTCGCTCATGGCTTCTGCTACTGCTTCTCTGAATGTTACTGTTCTCATGCTTTTCCTAAAATATGAGGGACGAAGTTAATTAAAATACCTCTAAACAGTGGATATTGCATCCTGTTTAAATTGTGATAAATTTGCCCGGTAAATTTCATGGAAAATCTTCTCAATAAACTAGCGGCAATCGCAGATCGGCATGTAGAGGTTGGAAAAATGATTATTGATCCTTCTGTTATTGCCGATCAAAAGAAATATTCAAAATTGGCCAAAGAATATAAGGATCTCGAAGAGATTGTAAAAGCCTATGAAGAATACAAAAATGTGATTGACAATATCACTTCTTCAAGAGATATTATCGCCAATGAAAGCGATCCCGAATTCAAGGAAATGGCCAAAATGGAGCTAGAGGAACTGAGCAAGCGGAAAGAAGAGATGGATGAAGAAGTAAAGTTCTTATTGATTCCTAAAGATCCAGAAGATGTGAAGAATGCAGTTGTAGAAATCAGAGCAGGCACAGGAGGAGATGAAGCGAGTATTTTTGCTGGTGATCTGTATAGAATGTATACGAAATACATTTCTTCCAAAGGACTCAAGGCAGAATTAGTTGATGCAAATGAAGGAACTTCGGGAGGATTCAAGGAAATTATCTTTAACGTCAATGGTTCTGGCGCCTACGGTGAGTTAAAGTTTGAAGCTGGAGTGCACCGAGTTCAACGTGTACCTCAAACGGAAACACAAGGGCGTGTGCATACATCTGCGGCTACCGTGATTGTGTTGCCTGAAGCAGAGGAGTTTGATGTGGAGATTAAAGAAGCAGACTTGCGCGTAGATTCTTATTGTTCTTCTGGGCCAGGAGGTCAATCTGTGAACACTACATATTCTGCAATTCGAATTACACATATCCCAACAGGTGTTGTGGCGCAATGCCAGGATCAGAAATCTAAGCTGAAGAACTATGACAAAGCGTTAAAGGTTTTGCGTTCGCGGATATATGAAATGGAGTTGCAGAAAAAATTAGCTGCTGATGCAAGCAAAAGAAAGTCGATGGTGTCGAGTGGGGATCGATCGGCTAAGATTCGGACGTACAATTATCCCCAAGGGCGTGTGACGGATCATAGAATCAATTTGACTTTGTACAGTCTTCAGAATATAGTCGATGGAGATATTCAAGAAATCATTGATGCGCTTAAAGTTGCGGAAAATGCAGAGAAGCTAAAAGCCGGAGAAACAGTATGACGCGTTCAGAATTAGTAGAAAATATTCAAGAGAAGAGTAGTTTTCTCTGTGTGGGCTTGGATACAGATATTCAAAAAATTCCAAAATTTTTGCTCGAATTTGAAGATCCGGTATTTGAATTTAACAAGCGGATAATTGATGCAACAAAAGAGCATTGTGTAGCCTACAAGCCAAATATTGCCTTCTATGAATGCAGAGGAGCAGAGGGATGGAGCAGTCTTGAGAAAACAATAGATTATATTCCGACTACACATTTTACGATTGCTGATGCGAAAAGAGGGGATATTGGCAATACTTCGAAAATGTATGCAAAAACCTTTTTCGAGAATATGAACTTTGATTCAGTTACGGTTGCTCCCTATATGGGTATTGATTCAGTCACACCATTTTTAGAATTTAAAGAGAAGTGGGTAATTCTCCTTGGACTGACATCAAATAAAGGTGCAATTGACTACCAATTCGAAAAAAATGAACGTGGTGAATTCTTATTTGAGACGGTAATTCGCAGAGCCAAAGATTGGGGAACAGATGAGAATTTGATGTATGTTGCAGGTGCTACTAGGGGAGAGGATCTTATTAAAGTGCGAGAACATGCAGGAACACATTTCTTGCTCGTTCCAGGAGTTGGAGCACAAGGAGGTTCCTTGGAGCAGGTAGTGAAATACGCAGGAATTCCAAATGAAATTGCTCTTCTTGTAAATTCTTCAAGAGGAATTATTTATGCTTCACAAGATGAACATTTCGAAAGTGCGGCAGCTGAAGCTGCAAAGAAGGTGGCTGATGAAATGTCAGCATTGGCTTTTTAGCCTTTCTATATTTTTTATTCTATGATGATTGTATCATAGACTTCTCTTACTAATTCTTTTCCATACTTTCTCTCTAGCCTCCTAATGCTGAAGTGGCCTCTAGCTATATCTTGAAAATGAGAAATGAAAAGAGTATTGACGGCCGCACCGCCAATTGCACCTACTATGGGCACCGCCTGAGCTGCAGCTTTTTCAGTAATTACTATGCTAAAACGCTCGGCAATATTTGAAATAAACTTAACGACCAAAGGAGCACCAGATCCTTTAATTCCTTGTTCTGCAATATTTTTCGCTAATTGAGTCATTGCTGTATTGAGTGAAGTTCTCACTGCAAAATAGCCGGATTCCGAGCCATCATCTCCCATTCCAGGTCCTCCCAAGGCAAAAACTTCCATGCAAGCCAATCGTGTTTCTACCTCGGAAAGTTTTTCTCCTTCGCTCCGAGCAATGTCGGCAATTGAACGTACCATCAATGTGGTTGAAATGGGTAACTCCACAAGGAGGGCAGCTAGACCGAAAGCACCACTTACACCACCTGTAACTGCAACACCAATCTTGTGCAAGAAATCTTTTGATTTGCTGGTTTCCTTTTCTTTCATGGTGAAGATAGCTACATCTGCTGCTTTCGTTAATGCCGTTGTTGTTGCAGTCATTATTTTATCAGACCACTTCTCGGGAAGATTATCCATTAAAGCTTCTACTGGGGTTCCAACAAAACTTGATATGCGAGCCGCCAAACTCATTTTCACAATGCGCTCCTTGGCTTCTTTCAAGAGTTCAAGATCTTCAATGCTAAATGAACTGGGTCTAATTTGACTCATTGAAGAGAATCTTGAGAGGCTATTGAATCTAATTTTGCATTCAGTGTGTCCATGCTAGATTCACCTAAATAATCCGGTTCTTCGTTAACGATACTTTGATCTTTAATTTGATCTCTTCTCATTAGCCTTCTTTGAGTTAGGACTCTTTCTCGAATTTTTTCCGACCAATTTTCTGGGTAAACATTATCGTCCTTAAGGAGAATGATGATGTCGTCATATTTGGCATGTATCAAATACAACTCTGCCTTGGTAGAAGTACTCTCTCGATTTTGACCTTTTACAGTTAGGATATTTGCGAGATAGAACATTTCTGGTTCTTCATCATCTGGGAAAACATAGGTGTAATAGGGACGCTCACCTCCAGGAATAAAAGTTCCACCTTCACGACCTACCCAATTGTAGCTTTTATCGTCTTCCATTATTTTTTCTACGATAACACTCATCCCCTTGTAACCACTCCGCTCAATATTGTCAACGCGGTCGTAAACATAAATGGTGTCCGTATTGGATCCTGGTATAAAGACGTCCATGGAAAGACCGTATTTAGTGGAATCATAGGGTTCTAATTCTAGCCAATAGAATAATCCTGATCCAGCTGCTTTTGCATTGGTCTTTTCAAAATTGAATTGTTCTATTACCGGTAAACTTGAATAAGCTCTTTTAATTTGAGGAATTCTGTGATCGTTTTCATGATTGCCGGGAAGTCCGGAAGTGAATCCATATTTGAAACGCAAAGATTCTCCGAAATAAAAGACCGTTTTATCATCCAATAAAGCTTGATGTTTCAACCATGGCGTATTTTTCACTTCTTCAGGAGAAAGAAAAGTTCCTTTTCCAGCGAATACCAATTCCCAATAAGGAACATTGGTATTTTCGAAAATCATCACACCTCCGAAAGTAGGTTGCGGAAAAATGATGCCTTTCCAAGTTAGAATGGGTACTACTTGATAGAGTTTACCCGTATTGTCTTTCATTCCAATGACCATATCGGATACTTCGGAATTGAACATTTGCAAAAGCGACAATTTCTTTCTTGCAGCTTTTTGAATATTGTAGGAGAAAATCAAATTTTGGCCAACTTGAAAATCCACTTCTTCGCGCTCATATTGATCGAGAACTGGTGCAGGATTTTGAACATTGGTTTGAATGAATTCTTCAACTTTACCACCGAATTGCTGAAAAAAGTAATTACCCGGTTCGGTCCAACCTGTCCAATATTGTTCACCGCTTACTGGGTCTAACCAAGTTCTAGGAGAGGTTGGCTGTCGGTTATTGTTCATTGTTTCCTTGAAGTAGGATTCAACAACAAACTGAGGTTGCAACTTAGGATGAATTGAAACTGGCGGTTTATCCAATTCAACCACTGTAATTTTGTTCTTGTAGACATAATATGAGCTGACATAGTCATAAATACTATTGCCAAATAGATAGAGAAAGCCGCAAAAAAGAAGAAAGATCCCGATCCATAGTGCCCTATAATACCATAGGTGTGCCTTTTTAAATCTCCTGTAAAAGAGATAAATGATAAGCAGGCTTATGATTATTAGTGGCCAGTATATTCTTACATATATCAAAAAGGGTTGATAGTCTCCTCGTCCTACGATGATGAAATAGAGCAAAGCGAAAGGCAAAAGAATTAATAGGAACTTTACGAAACCCTTACGTTCTTTTAATTGCTTTACATACCATTTGAAAGGGTTGTATGATTTTCCATTCTCTATTTCTGATGTATTTGAGTTGATGCTCACTTTCATTTTAAATAATCATTAATAATATCATCAGGACTGTCATTTTTATTTTCGTCTGTTGATGGGCTCTTTCCTTCGTCAGAATCAGCTTCCTCTTTCAAGTCTTTGGATGAAACTTCCTCTTCATTGACTTCAACTTCCTCATCATGGTCAGGCTCCTTATTCTCCATTTCATCTTCGTCTTTAAGTGTTTCTTCT
>JBCCIF010000033.1:0-32867 GCA_039028335.1 Bacteroidota bacterium | reverse complement strand
GATGAATTTGACTTGATGATGACATTGAGACTTCAAGGTTAAATTTTTTCAAAAAAATTTATTTCAGCCCGTTCAAATGAACGGGCTTTTTTATTTCTTAAGATTCAAAGCCTTGCAGAAAGGAGAATTAGTCCGGGATGGAAAAGATGAAAATGGCAATAAAGTCAGTGATGGTGTATATTTTGGGTTTTTATCACGAAAGACAATCAAGAGACACAGCTTTCTGAAAATGGCTACGTGGATATCTTCGGACTATAGTTTTCCTATTTTTTAGATCATTTGCACTTTTTGCAATAAAGGAAGATCATATCATCAACAGCTTCATCCCCCAGTTCTTTCGCTCTAAGTAAATCTGAACAAGGCTCCTTAAAACAGCCCTTTTTATTCTCCAATTTTTCTTTAGTCGGTACCAAATTCATTTTGGAGACTCCACGATTTGCCAAAGCTTCCATATAATCGGGTTTGTATTCTATTGCTAAATCGAAATTGGCAATTGCCTCATTATGCTCGAAAAGGTTGCTGTAGGCCGTTCCCCTCAAAAAATAGGCTTCAGCATCTTGGGGTGCTTGGCTTAATAGCTGTGAGAAATTGTCAATAGCAACTTTCATATCCCCATTAGCAAAGGCCAGCCTACCTAACCAATAATAAGCGCCTTCAGCCTGAGGTCCTATTTGTTGAATAGAAAGTACATGATTAAAATCTTTTTTAGCTTTCAAGTGGTTTTTTGCATAAGCAAAACACAGGCCTCTATCTATAAATGATTTTAGGTCGAGCGAATCCAGTTCGATAGCTTTATCAAAAAAGACCAAAGCATTGTTATACTGGCCTTGACCATTTAGAGATTGTCCCATGTAGACATTGGCCATTTTCAACACTTCTGTTCTTTGCCCTTGGGTCAAAACGACTTTAAACTGAGTCTCAGCCGCATGAAAATCCCTATTTTGAAGATATTGAACACCGCGTTCAAAGGCCTCTTGGACCTTGTCTTGTCCATAAAAAGGTGCAATAAAAACTAAGCTTAGAAAGAAGACTAATCTTCTCATGCTTGAAAAGAAATAATGGTGGATTTGATGATATCAACACAATCCATCAACTGTTCTTCATTCATCACCAAGGGAGGTGCAAATCGAATGATATTTCCATGTGTTGGTTTAGCTAAAAGTCCATTTTCTTTTAATTGAACGCAAATGTTCCAAGCGGTTTTACTTTCTTCACTATCATTGATTACGATAGCATTCAATAAACCCTTTCCTCTTACGAGATTCACCAAATCACTCTCCTGAGCCAATTTTTGCATTTCTTGACGAAAGATATTTCCCATTTGAAAAGCATTTCCAGCCAAATCTTCATCTTTCACCACTTGAAGGGCTTCTTTTGCAACAGCACAGGCCAAGGGATTACCACCAAAGGTAGATCCGTGCTGACCCGGTTTAATTTGCATCATGACTTCATCATCCGCTAAACAACATGATACCGGAAAAACACCTCCGGACAATGCTTTACCCAAAATCAAAATATCCGGTCGAGCATCTTCATAATCTGTGGCCAACATTTTTCCAGTCCTTGCAATTCCTGTTTGCACTTCATCTGCGATGAAAAGTACATTGTATTGAGAACACAATTTTCTTACGCTTGCTAAGTAACCCGGGTCTGGAACTACAACCCCAGCCTCTCCTTGAATAGGCTCCACCATGAAAGCTGCACAATTGGGGTCCTTTAGCTCATTTTCCAATGCCTCTAAATCATTGTATGGCACATTGACGTACCCCGGCATGTACGGACCGAAATCGCTATATGAATCTGGATCATTTGATGTAGAAATAGCGGCAAGCGTCCTCCCCCAGAAATTGCCATCGGCAAAGACAATTTTGGCCTTGTTCTCCTCTACACCTTTGACTTTATATGCCCATTTACGTGCCAATTTATTCGCAGTTTCACCGCCTTCAACCCCTGTATTCATGGGCAATACCTTATCATAGCCAAAAAACTCAGTGATAAACTGTTCATATTCTCCTAATACATCATTGTAAAATGCTCTAGAAGTCAGGGTAAGTTTTTCCGCTTGTTCCTTTAAGGCATTAATTATTCTCGGATGGCAATGACCCTGATTTACAGCAGAATAAGCCGATAGGAAATCAAAATACTTTCGCCCTTCACAATCCCAAAGAAACACCCCTTCTCCTCTACTTAAAACTACAGGTAAAGGGTGATAATTATGTGCTCCGTACTTGTCTTCTAAATCCATCGCTTGCTGCGATGTCCATTTGCTGATCATTGTTTCCATCTCTAAATTCTTTCGAGCGAATTTACGGAAACACTTTTGAATAATTAAAGGCCTTTTCTAGTCCACCAGGTAGTTCTAAAATTCTTTTCGTATTCCGAATTCACACTTTTCTGGTCAAGCCATTTGAGCTGTGACGGACTTAAAAAAACTGATGGATCATTTCCGTTGTATAAGGAAGAATTGATTCTTGTTTTTTGAATTTCTAAAAGAGGAATCGAAGCGTATTTTGAATTCTTTAAATAATACTGCGGATCCTTGTCCTCTCGGAAAGTTCCTGGCTCATCAACATATTTCAACCCTCTTTTCTCACCTTCTTCTAGAAGTTCTTTTTTTCCAAGTTCATTGCCATCTGAATAGACACGTACTACTTCAGCGCCATTCATCCATCCCGGTTCTGTACCCACTACTCCTTCAATATCGCCTAATTTACCTTCTCCACTCCAAAAACAATACATTTGAAAATAGAGCGCTTCTTTTTGTCGAGCGCTCAACTCTTGGTGATAAAGTTCTGCATAAAGCGGAACTGAATTTGTCACTTTTAGAGCGTGAATACTTTCTTCTAATACCGCCTTTGTACTGTATTTACCGTGAATTCTTTTTACGCTATTTCCTTTAACATCCAGAATCCTTACGACTGGATTATTCCAAGAGGGTTCCCCAAACATTTTCAAGATCTCGGCATCATGGCCTTTCTTATTATTGAAAATGCATAGAGGGATAAATTCATTCTCGATAAAATCCACCATTATCGGGTCGCTCATTACATCAAAACCATAATTTCTGCAGGTAGCACATCCCGGAACTTCTTGAAAAAAACAAAATATAGGTTTATTCAATCTTTGAGCCTCTTTGATGGCCTCATCGTAATTTCTGAACCAAGATACTTTTCCTAATTCCTTGTCTTGATTAGCAGGCTCGGTTCGCTCAACTGCTATTAAGGTCATAAAACCCACTAAAAACGTACCCAATAGAATTTTCATAATTACTTTATATCAAGGAATACACCAATATTGTATGAAGGTGTGATCAATACATCCGCACCCGAAATATTTCCAACATAATTTACCGAAAGTCCCAGTCGCTCCCCCAAATACATATCTCCTTCAACCGAATAGTTGATGAAGCTCACATTTCCGGCAAAAGGGTTCCCATTACTTGTCTGTCCACTCTGTACAGCCTCAATTCCAACAATTCTGCTTATCAACCAAAATCTGCTTTTAAAAGCCGAAATGCCTAACTCAGATCCAAATAGAAGTTCATCGGAAAATACATTCCCTCTGAAGTTGAACCCTAAATTCGCATTGAAATAACCTCCGAATTCTCCAAATCCAAAAGGAATACCAATGTCGGTTCGGATCATTCCATTCAATTCACCATCACCCGTGAAAAGTGTTCCATCCGTGCCTCCGCTTACTGATCCTAATGGCACGCCAAGCGTATAGGTCATAGACATGGCGAAGTAGTCCTTTTTGACCAAAGACTGCTTAATACCTAAATTTACATCACCAATTCCACCTATACTTTCATTTAGGGTTTCATTTCCCATTTCATCGGTTATGATGAGTCGGTTACTCGTAAAAAGGGGCAAGTTCATTTCAAAAGAGAGGTTTTCTCCTAAACCTGATTCCGTATAAAAACTTGTTGTAAAAAGACTAGATTCTCGTTGTGGATCAAAATTTCCCTCAGAATCAAAATATCCGCCTATGCTTTGCACCCAATTTTGATTGAGTTTGATATAGGTTTCCCCCTTTTTCTTGACCCATCCTGAACCAGCAAAAAGAATTTGTCCCATCAAGCAAATACAAATCGTGATTAATCCTCTTTTCATGTCTACAAAAATACTGTGCAGTTCTCACAGATTTGTAACGAGCAGAAAGAATAATCCTCACGAAATGGTTGAATTTTAACGGATATCTTTCTTCAAGAAATACCTGAAGCACAGGTAGGTATAAAGACCGATATGTCCTAGCGTAAAGAGGACGTGCTTGAATTGAATGTTTGTGTAGACTTCTCGAAACCAATATTTTGGCATCGGATTAGAAATGATTTCTGACATCCCCCTTAAAGGCAGTAAATTGCTTACCAAAGGCAATTCGTATTTGTACTTTATAAAGACATAAGCCAGGCCTTCAATAAAGAAAAAATAAAACAAGAGCATCAAAATGACAATGCCCGGCTTACGTATTATTAAAGTAATGAGCATAGCAAATATTTGCGTCCCCACTAGCACAACAAAATAAGCCGCTACAAACTCAATATTCCTTATGATATACTTGAATTCAATTACGGCAGACCAAGAGAACCCCATGATAAGCCCTATCAGTAATACTCCTACACTTATAATTGCGCTTAAAAACAATATGAGTGTAATTTTTGAAAGCAAGAATTCCTTTCTGCTTAATCCATCGATAACATTTTGCTTAGCTGTACCATAACGATATTCATTGGCTACAGAAATGACAATTATAAAACTGATGATTATTGCACCAAATTTATAGACCCACGTTAAATTCTGCCATATATCAACAAAATCAAACAGTGGTAATCGATACAAATCAATTCCGTTAAGATCCATTGTATTCTCCGCCATCTTAGCGATCGCATACTTCGATCCAATTGGAATGGATAAAAGAAATAAGAGAAACAAAATCGTGAAAATCCAGAAATAGCTGGTATTCTTGACTTTGGCGAATTCTATTTGAAACAATCTTTTCACTGTTGTTCTTTTAAAATCTCTAAAAACTGCTGTTCAAGGCTTTGTTTATTCATCACCAAATGAGAGAGAACAACATCGTTTTTCATAAAATAAGTATTGATTTCATTGGGTTCCGCCCCCTTACTGAGCTTGATCTCAAATGCGCCCTTCAAAGGCTTGTGAGCCTCATACAAAGGATGCACCTTGATTAATTCTTCCAATCGATTCAAATCTTCTGCTCCAACTTCTATGTAGGCAAATTCACCCAATGAAGCATCAACCTCT
This sequence comes from Bacteroidota bacterium, assembly GCA_039028335.1. GTDB lineage: Bacteria > Bacteroidota > Bacteroidia > Flavobacteriales_D > JABDKJ01 > JABDKJ01. Next base: position 27,603 of record JBCCIF010000033.1, on the reverse strand, counting down.
CCTGAATAGATCAAGTCACCTTTCTTAAGCACTGCAAAGTGTGAACATACTTTTTGAACTTCATCTAAAAGATGGCTCGCCAAAATAATGGTTTTGCCCGTCCTAGAAATCTCCAATATCAAATTTCGCATTTCCAAAATCCCCTGAGGATCTAAGCCATTGGTAGGCTCATCGAGGATAAGAACATCCGGATCTGTCAACAAAGCCGAAGCTATTGCCAATCTTTGCTTCATACCAAGCGAGTATGTCTGAAATGGATCATCTTTTCGCTCAAATAGTCCCACTTGTTTCAAAACGGATGGTATTCTTTCTACTCCAGCCTCTTTAATGTGCGCTGCTATCTCTAAGTTTTTCTGCGCATTGAATGCTGTATAGAAATTTGGTTTTTCTAAAATGGCTCCAATGTTTTTTCGATGTTCGTGCTGATCATCTTTTCCAAACCATCTGTACGACCCACTGGTGGGATTCGTAACACCTAAAATCATTCCCAAGGCTGTAGTTTTTCCACTTCCATTGGGGCCCAACAAACCAAATACTTGTCCTTTTTTAATCGTCAGACTCACCTTGTTCAAGGCTGTTATTCTCCCATACCGCTTATGCAGTTCTTGCGTACTTAGAATCTCTTCAGTCCCAGTCATCCGGAGTAAACGATTTGTCTTTCAAATAACTTTCTAGCATATCTTGATTTAAAGCATCTAATCCATTCAAATACTTCAAATTCAGTGAGCCTTTCATTTCCAACGCGGCCGTGCTTCCTTGTCCAAAGAGCAAAGCAACCCATTCCTCTTCACCATCTATCTCTCTCAAATATATAGTCGCAAATCCCTTTTTATCTTCAGCCATAAAGACTTCTTCAAATCCTTCCTTCACTATGGATGCCTGTAATTCGCGGTATTGCGATTTAGCGGAATCACCTTCCTTGCTCGATAAAAAACCCTTGATAAATTCAATATCCTCAACCAACTTATAATAATTTGGATCGTCATTTAGGTTGAGCATTCTGATGTAACTTTCATAGAAGAAAACCTTGCGTCCCTCTTCATCATTTTTCTCCAATCCTTCAATAGTTTTGCTTTGCGCCCCAGCGTTTAATGCAAACAGCATTGCAACAGCGATCAATAAATAATACCTCATTTTTCGTTCAATTTATCAAGTTGATCAAATCCTTGAATATCCATTTTCGAACTCAAGCTCGAAAGTTCTTTCAAGTCAATATCTCCGACCAATGACATGATTATCATATGATCTTTTTCATAGCTAAGCATCAAAAGCTCTGCAATCTTCCCATTTTCCTCGGTAATAAAGAACTTCAGCTCCTTCTCCTTTGACTCTACTGTCATGAGCTCCTCCATGCGAGATTGAGGCAACTGGATCGCTTGCCGATACGTTTGCTCGGCCTCTGGATACTCATTGGCAACCAACATTTTCAATCCTTTTAATTTTGAAATGCTTTCAATCACCTTTTGATCCTCTTCATTTTCTAAATCAAAATTGGTGAATAAGTTAAACATCTTACTAGATATAGAAACCTTAGTAAAAGTCTCATCATTTGCGTATTGATCGAAATAGCGATCAATTGCATTGTTTTGCGCTTGAACAGATAAGCCGCAACATAGCACAAAAGCAGCTGTTATAAATAATTGTATGCGCTTCATTTTTGAATATTTAATTTTCTTGTTCTAATTTCTTTTTTTGCCTTACTGAACTTCTTGAGCTCTCCCCCATATCCCTTACTTGTATTCATTTCTCCTGACAAAAGAAAAAGTGCCTTTTTGACTTCAGCATAGGCCTTCTCAGGGTCATCATAAGTGTCTTCGACCATAACCGGATTAACCGGTGGGTCCATTGGTTTCACAAACATATAGATGCCAAAGAGCAATATGAAACCAGCAGCTATTCTCACCAGAATTCCTAGAGAATTACTTTTCTTTCCTTTAATATCTTGAAGCACCCTTTGATCAAAATCCAATCCTAAGCCGTTGTGATTTCTTTCATGATAGAGGTAATTGAAATAGGCCTTACTCTCAGCAAGACCCCCTCCTGAATCCCCATTAAAGAATTCATACAGTTCTCTTTCCTGATCGGCATTCGTTTCGCCTTTCCAAAAAAGTGCCAACAGCTCTTCCTTATTATGATATTCCATAGGCATTAATCTTTTTCATTTGTTCGCGCACATAAACTCTTGCTCTGTGCAAATTAACTTTGACCTGGTCGGTGCTCATTTCCAATGTCTCGGCAATTTCGTTATAACTATACCCTTCAATATCTCTCAGGTTTATAACATTTCGTTGCTTCTGTGGTAATAAGGAAATGATGTCCTTTATTTTAGAAATGGTCTCCGATTCTCCCGTTTTCTCATGCGGGTCCTTTTCACGACTATGCAGTTGGTATTGATCCACAACTTGCAAATAATTCCTTCCCTTCTTCTTTAATTTATCAAGTGACTTGTTCCGAACCATTTTCATACTGAAAGCCTCTATGTTATCGATCTGCTGAGGCCGATCAATATCTTCCCAGCATTTGATCATCACGTCCTGAACAACATCTTCTGCATCTTCTCTGCTCACAAAAGATTGAGCAAAACGGAACAGCTTGTTCTTAAGAGGTAATATGAGTTGTTTGAATTCGGAAGAAGTCACCTGTAATTCGTGTATGTATGCCGATGTTTTAATTGATAGTCAATTTCTTCTTGATTGAAGCATCTCCTTTTCTAAATTCCATGATATACGTTCCGCTCTTTGCTTCATTCAAAGGAATGGACATTTTGTTGCTCGTAATTTGTTGAGACTTAACGAGCTTACCATTTAAGTCGTAAATATTCAATTCAGCTCCATTCAATTCATTCGGAATCTCAACATCTATTAAGCTTCCTTGGGAGACTGGATTGGGATATATTTTAATTTTATTCGCTCCATTCTCATTCATCTTGTTGACATAATCAAAGCCATCCATTTGAATCTTTCGCGAAATATTGCTCAATTGTTTCAAATCCATGTCGCCAACCAAAGAAACAACTGCCATCAGAGAATCACCGGCACCAACCACAACAAATTCTTTAACTACACCTCTCCTTTCATCTACATAAAAAGTGAACTTTCCTTCTTTATCATCAACTGACATGAGTTCTTCATAGGAACTTGCAACTTTTCTGCAAGCTTCAGGATATAATCCAAAACCGCTTTCTAACTGGTCATTAAAAATCACCTTCAAACCTTCAACGCCTGAAGCAAAATCTTTTATCTCTTGTAAATCTTCATCTTCCGAATCGATATAGGCAGTCATTTCGAATACCTTACCAGAAACAGAGATTTTAGACCAATTCTCATCTCCTTTATATTGTGAGAAGTACTTTTCTATTGCATTGTTCTGAGCCAATAGGCCTGTTGTCATAATGGCCATTACAGCCAATCCAAATATCTTTTTCATGATTTCTTTCTTTTATTAGATTCTTAAAAACAAATAATAATTGGTTCCAATTCACGAGGAAGACGACTCAAGTTAAAGAATGTTACGCCAAGTATTTCAAAACTTGTTGAATGGTCAATTCGATTTACCAACGGAAAAATTATCTACTTTTCTTTCATGAATGAAAAAATGGACTTATTTCAGGATCGCATTTTCGAAGACACGCTGCAAAGAATAAATCAAATCAAGGAAGGTGATCAAGCTCAATGGGGAACAATGGATCCTGCTCAAATGTTTGCCCATTGCGCTGAAGTGCAAGAAGTGCTCAATGGAAAGGAACTAAAGAACAGTCCTCTTTTCATTCGCCTATTCAAGGGCTTTATACGAAAATCTGTACTGAGCGATAAGCCTTACAAAATGTCCAGTCCAACACATCCGCAATACCAAGTAGAAGCCGACAGAGATTTTGAAATAGAAAAGAGCCGACTGATCAAGGCACTAAGGGAGCTGAAAAAAAGTGAAGACTTTGGCAGCTCAACACATAGCTTATTTGGTAAAATGTCAAATGAAGAAAGGTCTTGGGCGGCTTACAAACATCTTGATCATCATTTGAGACAGTATGGCAAGTAAGAAATACAAAAAGCTTAGTTTTACATAAAATTCATGGCTATGACCAAAAACTTCTTTTTCCTTTTTACACTTCTAACAATTCTTTCTTGCTCAAAAGAGGATGATCCTATTTTAGGATGTACGGACAGCACTGCAAATAATTATAACGCTCAAGCAACAGAAGATGATGGTTCATGCACTTTTGACATTGCAGACTCTTATGTTGGATTTTGGGATGTTGAGGAGATGCAAACAGTATCAGGGATGACGATTACGGTAAATTATACGATCAGCATGGCAAAGCTTGAAGCCAATAAAGTGGAAATTACCAATTTTAGAGAATGTGTACCCATTGAAGCTTTGGTCAGCGAGTCATCCATGATTTTGAGCAATTTAAATGAACTGGCTTTCGGTGAGTGTTTTATCGACAATGCCAATTTTAACCGAACGGACAATACCATTGACTATACGCTTAATTCTAAAGCTTTGGGCTTGTTCATGACAGTTGAAGGTAGCATGACCAAACAATAAGATGCTATTCCCCATTGGTGACACACAAGTTCAAGGTGGTTACAAGCCTTATTTTTCCTATGGCTTTATTGCTTTGAACATTATTATTTGGATTATACAATTTACAAGCACCTTTGAAAACCCATATCCTTCATATCTGATTCCAGAGTATGGTGCTGTTCCAAGTCAAATCATTCAAGGCAAAGATTATGAAACACTTTTCACAAGTATGTTCATGCATGGAGGATGGGGACATATACTATCGAATATGCTCTATATGTGGATTTTTGCAGACAATATAGAAGCCACAATTGGACACTTTCGTTTTGTTCTTTTTTATTTGGCGGGAGGAATTGCAGCCGCTTATACTCATATTCTTTTAGACACAGCATCGAACATTCCTATGGTAGGAGCCTCAGGAGCATTAAGCGCAGTCATGGGTGCTTATCTTGTCATGTTTCCAAAGTCTCAAATAAAAATACTGGTTATCTACCTCTTTCGCAGTTTTCACGTTTCGGCCTATATCGCATTAGGAATATGGATTGCTTTTCAATTATTCAATGGAATTGGAGGACTAGATTTTCTTTCAGGAGGTGAAGGAAAAGACAGCGGAGGAGTTGCATATTGGGCCCATATTGGAGGTTTCTTTTTCGGAGTTTTGATGGGCTTTGTATTCAAATCATTTGTTGACAAAAATGATGTCTACACGCCAGGCTCTGAAGGAAAGCTCCCTAAGGGAAACTTTTTTCCAACTTAATGAGTCTGTACGCAAAATATTTAGAAGAACTGGGGCTTTCAACAAAGGCGACCAAAGGTCAAATAAAAAAGCGTTTTCGGATTCTCGCTAAGAAACACCATCCTGATCTGTCCAATGATCCCAATGCAGAAGAACAATTCATTGAGATTAATGAGGCCTATGAATACCTCATGGAACACTATTCTCAACCAAGAGCAAGTGTTCAAATAAATGATGATTGGGAATATAAAAGGGAAGCGGTCCGTGAAGAAGCGCAAAAAGCTTCCCGTTCAGGATATAAAACATGGTCCAAGAATCACTCTTCTACAAGTGGATTGGCAAATGTATTATTGCACCTCTTATCCCTTGGCTTTGGCTTCTTTTTCAGCGCAATATGTTCAATTATTACATATGTATACATCATTTCCAGCCTTGAACCTGCCCGCGGAAAACATGTACTTCTGACTTTTGCCTTTTTCTTTATTTGGATTGCCTTTGGCTTTTTTACGAGCTATAAAATAAGCTCTACCAAGTGGTTCAAGTCTTTATTGCATTGAAGTGAAAAGCAGAAAAGAACAATTTCGCATTCTCGGATTGGATGAAACTGCGAGCCTTTCTCAAATAAAAAGCGCCTACAGAAAATTAGCTAAAAAATACCATCCAGATGTTTCTAAGCTTTCTAATGCCAGAGAGACTTTCATTGAAATCAGCGAAGCGTATGATTATTTGATCGAAAATGAAATTGAACCGGATGACAAGGAAGTTTACAGGACGAGTAAAGCCTTTAAAGAGAAAAAAGAAAAAGCTTATAAAGAATGGTATGACCGAAATGCAGAGCGCCTGCGTGAACAAGCTGAATACAAAGCTGAATTGAAATACAAAGACTTTAAAAAAGAAGAATTATTTCAATCAAAATTGGAGGAGAGTCTGGTAAAATCTGCAGGATGTATAATCTCGATAGTAGTCGCCATATTTACAACTTTAATTTTGATCGATATTCTTGATTATTTTGGTCTAGATTATTTGAGAAATGCAGTTATCGGAATTTCTATATTCTTATTTATTCCTGGAATATCCTTTCTTCAAGTAATTCTAGAAGACAACATTTATTTCAAGCTAAAAAACTATCTCAAAAAAAAGATCAATCGAGGCTAGATCCAATCAGGGCATTAATTCCGTATCAACTTTGCTGCTTGATTCCAAGGTTTTATGCACTGGACACTTATCCGCAATCTCTAGAAGCCTTTTTCTTTGTGCATCATCCAAATCACCGATTAATGAGAGTTTCCTTTGAAAGAGGTCTATTTTTTTGCCTGTTTCTTCACAGTCCTCACAATCACTCGCGTGCGTTTTTCCATGATCTATCTCTACAGTGACTTCCTGCAAATCCCATTTTTTTCTTCTTGCATACATATGAAGAGTCATTACCGTACATGCTCCTAAACCGGCAGATACCAACTCGTAAGGAGAAGGTCCGAGATCATAGCCTCCAACAGAAGAGGGTTCATCTGCTAGAATTGCGTGCTTTCCTGCCCGCACATCGCTTGTAAAAATATCGCTTGTATTTAAACGTACTGCAACCTGATGCCCCGTTTCTAATTGAGATTCCTCTCTCAGGTCCAAGTATCGATTTGCCCATGAAGCAATCACTTGACCTGCATATTCTGAATCTTGTACTTTTGACATCATATGATCCGCTCCATCAAGAGAAACGAAACTTTTTGGATGCTTAAGCAATCTGTACATTTCGGCTGCATTGTCGATACTCACTACGGTGTCTTGAGGAGAGTGAATGATTAAATAGGAGGTATGATCTCTTTTTAGCACATCCTCTATGCGCTGCCCCTGAATGTCTTCTAAAAACTGGCTTTTTATCTTTATCTCTTGCAGGCCAATCTTAAGTTTGGCCTCTCCAGTTGCTCTCAGTTCATCAGCAACAGGAGCGAACAAATGCGTAACGTGTTCAGGAACTGAAGGAGATCCAATGGTACAAACCGCCCTGACACTTTCTATTTCTGAAGCAGCAAAGACCGTTGCTGTCCCACCTAATGAATGTCCGATCATCAAGGATGGAGCTTCATAATGTTCTTCGAGGTGCCGGGCTACATCCTTTAAATCCTGAATATTTGAGCTGAAATTGGTATCAGAAAAATCGCCCTCACTCCTACCTAAGCCCGTGAAATCAAAGCGCAGTACTGCAATCCCAGAATTATTCAAGGCTCTAGAAATATTTCTAACCGCTGTGAGGTTTTTATTGCACGTGAAGCAATGTGCGAATATCGCATATGCCCGGGTCTTTGTTTTCAATGGGATATCTAGACGAGCATCCAGATCTATCCCCTCTTGATTTCGAATTTTTATACGCTCTGATTTTGCCATAAGGCAATTTAATCAGAGATTTTAAAAGATTGGAATAATTCTTTTTTCTTATTGAATTCCTACAAATGAATTACTTCACCGTATGCCGCTGCCGCAGCTTCCATTACAGCTTCACTCATTGTCGGATGAGGATGCACTGTTTTAATAATTTCGTGCCCTGTTGTTTCTAATTTTCTGATAGAAACGATTTCAGCAATCATTTCAGTCACGTTTGCCCCAATCATGTGGCCGCCTAATAACTCCCCGTATTTTGCGTCAAATATCAATTTAACGAAACCGTCTTTGTGCCCAGCTGCAGATGCCTTACCCGAAGCAGAAAACGGGAACTTTCCAACCTTTATATCAAGCCCCTCCTCTTTAGCTTGCTGTTCGGTATAACCAACCGATGCAACCTCCGGAGAGCAGTAGGTGCAGCCTGGAATATTTTTATAATCCAGTGCCTCAGGATTTTCACCAGCAATTTTCTCTACGCAAATAATTGCCTCGGCTGTAGCTACATGCGCTAAAGCAGGACCTGGAGTACAATCGCCAATAGCATAATAGCCTGGCATATTTGTTTGATAGTAATCATTTACGATGATCTTTCCGCGATCATGAACTATTCCAACATCTTCTAATCCAATTCCTTCAATATTGGTCTCGATACCAACAGCCGAAAGAACAATGTCACAATCCATTTGTTCTTCGCCCTTTTTCGTTTTTATAGTTACTTTGGCCTTCTTTCCTTTTACCTCAACTTTTTCTACAGATGAATTCGTCATTACATTGATTCCCTGAGACTTAAAACTTCTTGCTAATGCCTTGGAAACCTCCTCATCCTCATTGGGAACGATCGCAGGTAAATATTCAACTAAGGTAACATCAACACCTATCGCATTATAGAAATAGGCGAACTCTGACCCAATAGCTCCTGATCCTACAACGATCATTTTCTTTGGCATTGTTGGAAGGGTCATGGCTTCTCGGTAGCCAATTACAACTTTTCCGTCCTGTGGAAGACTTGGTAGCTGACGACTTCTCGCTCCAGTGGAGATAACTATATGCGCAGCGTCATAAACCGTGCTTTTTCCCTTGTCATCCGTAACCTCAACTTTTTTTCCTGGTAAAATCTTGCCAAAGCCCATGATCACATCAATCTTGTTCTTTTTCATTAAAAATTGAACTCCTTTGCTCATTCCATTGGCGACATCTCGACTTCTCGAAACCATCCCTTTGAAATCTGCTTTGGGCGCTCCAACTGTGATTCCGTAGTCATCTGCATGAGATATGTATTGAAAAACATTGGCGCTTTTCAACAATGCTTTAGTGGGTATACATCCCCAGTTGAGACATATTCCTCCTAAAGATTCTTTCTCTACAATCGCAACTTTCAATCCCAATTGCGCAGCGCGAATGGCAGCAGGATAACCCCCTGGCCCACTTCCTACAACTATAATATCGTATGACATATTCAATTTTTAGCGGGCGTGAAATTAAGAATAATTTACGTGCGAATTCAGGAACAATTTGAAATAGCGCAATTCTTGATTTCCGAGAAGTATTCAAGAGAGAAATGATTCAGATTTTAGCTCCCATTGGAGATTAAGTTTACGTCTTTTGAACTTTAAATTGATTAAACCAATTATTCAGAGAGATGATGTATTGATCAAAGAGAATGCTTCTTATCTTCGCAGCCGGAAAATAATGAACGCATATTACACTATACTTTACGGAACTCCTGTTCTTTTGCTTTTTGCTTATCGCGCTTTTCATTTGGTTAGCGCAAATTGGAAAAAGCCTGTTAAAATTTCCACGCGTACGCTGTTTTTGACCATTGGGATTTTCGTTTATGTGAGTACATCCTATTTGGCAGTAAATCGGGCTGACTATGACGGGAATGAATTCATACGCACCTACACTATTGTTGGAGCTATAACGCTCTCTGTCACCTTATTGACCATTTGTTTTTTTCAACTTATTGCAGATGTAATCTTATTAATCAGGATTTTCTCACATAAATCCAAGTCGAAAAACAATGGTAAAAAGCTGGCAAGACGCACCTTTCTCAATAAAATCGCCTTGGGAGCTGGCGCTCTTGTCATGGGCTCTTTTATCTGGGGCACTACGAAAGGCAAATACGGTTGGAGAATAGAGAAAAACACACTTGGCTTTGGTAATTTACCTTCTTCTTTTGATGGCATGCGTATCGTGCAAATTTCGGATTTGCATTTAGGGAGTTTCAATAAGAATTTCGCCCCCATTGAAGAAGCCATTGAAATGGTCAATGAACTCAATCCTGATTACATCTTCTTTACAGGCGATTTGGTGAATGAATCTGCGGAAGAAGGCGAGGATTGGATTCCGATTATTCGAAGATTGAAAGCCAAATATGGAAAGTATTCCATTTTGGGCAATCACGATTATGGCTGGGGAAGTGATATCAGCGAGAAAGAACGGGTTAAAAATAGCCTTGAAGTCATTAAAATGAATCAAAAAATGGATCTTGAAATGCTCGTCAATGAGCATCGGATCTTAGAAAAGAATGGCGATAAAATTGGGCTTATCGGTGTAGAGAATTGGGGCTATTCGGATAATAGAAATTGGTTTCCCATGCGTGCCGATTATAAAAAGTCTGTCGCGGGAATGGAAGATGTTCCATTTAAATTACTACTCAGTCATGATCCAACCCATTGGGATCATCATATCGTTAATAAGGAAGATGTGGACTTGACCTTAGCAGGACATACGCATGGAGGTCAATTAGGCATTCGTATTCCCGGTTTGTTTGAATTAAGCGCAGGAAGAATGTTTTACAAGCGATTTGCCGGTGCTTATCGAGAAGGAAAGCAGCATCTTTATGTGAATCGTGGAATGGGCTTTTTAATTTTTCCAGGTCGGGTTGGAATGCCTACAGAAATTACACTGCACACCTTGCAGAGAACTTGATCTGCACTTGAAAAGAGTCTTTCAAATATGCCTTATTCTTGCTTGTTTGAGTTTTCTATTCATTTCTGTTACGCAAGTTTTAAATGCCATCGGGATCTTACAGTCAATTGGAAAAAATAGCCAGCAAACTCTTAACTTTGTTCATTTAGTGCACTTAATCAGCATACCATTTGGGATTGCTTCCTGCTATTTTCAACTAGCACATCTGAATCAGAAAAGTATAGAAGAAAGGCATGAACTTGATGAACACTTAATTGAAAAATTGAATTCTAGGCCTATAGGCAAGTTGCATTACACCCATGCGATTTACATGATTCTGGTTTTTCTTCTTGGAGCTTATTTTCTCCCTAGAGGCTACTATAGCAGTGTATTCAATACTCCCGTTTATTTTGAATTTGCCTTCATGGTATTCTTCGCTATCAGCGGTATGATCTATTATTTCGATCTACGCAGAATTTCTGAATCAGAAAATTAGGGTTCTGATTTTAAAATTTCGCACAAGGAATAACTCGCTTTCGCTTGGCATACTTTCTATTCCTTGGGTTAGCAAATTCATAAATCAATGAAATTTCATGCGCTCCCCCTGAATTAGCCAAAAGCGGACTAATGGTAAGATCATAACTATAACCAAACTTTATATCATTGAATTCATAACCTATCATAATGGCTATGGCATCTTGATTAATGAGTTCTGACTCATTGCTCTTTACAAATGGTAATCCTCTATACCACACCCCAAATACCATTGGGTTAAATTCATAATAAAAGCCCAAATCGAGTTGATCAAATTCGTTCTGCATTTTATAATTAAATGCATAGACGACAGCAGAAGCTGTTCGACTCCCTACTCTCCTATTTGTAGGAATTCTATATCCCCCATGAGCAGAATATTTAATTGGCAAGAGACTCTCATCCATTCCAAGAAGAGATTCATCCGGACGATTGATATGATGTGCAGCAACACCAATCCAAAAATAACGCCCAAAGAGCATAGCTCCCGCTCCTACATCTAAATAAGAAGTATTTCTATCTGGAAAAATTTCTACTGTAGAGTTGTTACTCGTTATTAGCTGATCACCAAAAACAAGTCGATTGTAATTTACATTTCTGAACACCTGCGAAAACTGTATCCCAGGCCTCAAATAGAGGTCACGCTGAATGCGGATTTCATAGGAATAAAGTAATCCCAATTGATTGTCACTCAAAGCACCGCTACCAGCTTGGTCGCGAGAACCCATTATGGCAAATCCACTTTTGAGCTCACGAACGTACTGTTCATATGAAAAATTATACGAAACGAATGCTCCAGGAATGCTGGGCCATTGATTTCGGTAATTCAATGCTAATCTACTTTGAGCCGTATGGCCTGCAAAAGCCGGGTTCAAGTAGGTAGGGTTGGCGTAAAATTGTGTAAAGTGTTGGTCTTGTGCATTTAAGGATATTGTTATAATCGCAATTGCGATTGATAGTATCCTTTTATTCATGCCTTTTTTCTTTTAATATGATATTCAACTTGAGAATTGAAAATTCTCCTTTCCTTGCTATTTTGGGTTCTATCCATTCTTCATGAAACTCATACCCATCGTGATGTGCAGTAATTTTATATTTTCTATCGGGAATTACCGACAGTAAAAAATTTCCTGTTTCTGGTGCCGCATTGATCGTTTGTATCAATTTTCCTTTTTCATCTTTCAGTTCGACTCTTGCCTCTACCGGATCATTCTTTGCATTCAGGACTTTGCCTTTTACAACAACATGATCTTGTTTTTCAAAGAGAAAATCGATTTCATAAATGTCTTGTTCACCATTCGTATCCTTGATCTTTAGCGATGAATAATAAGCCTTCTTTCCATCTTTAGTAATAGAGAAATATATATCATCCTGCACCGAATTAATGGGATAGCCCATATTCTCTGGTGTGCCCAATGTTCCATCACTCAGTATTTTGGATCGGAAAATATCGAAGCCTCCGATTGAATTATGTCCTTCAGAAGCAAAATAGAGATAATTGCCATTCGGTTCTACAAAAGGCGCATCCTCATTAAACTTTGTATTGACGGTTTTACCTAAATTAATGGGTTTTGACCATTCACCATTCGGAAGTTTATTCAAAAGAAAAATATCCCGATCACCAAGCGATCCAGGGCGGTCTGAAACCAAATACATTCGGTCTCCATTTGGACTCAATGCAGCACTTGGCTCATGGTATTTGGAATTAATGCTTTCAGGCAATTTCACCGGTTCTCCCCACAGTCCATTAACGTATTCTGCTAAGAACAGATCACCGTTTCCTCTATGCTTGTCATTTCGATATAATATCAAGGACTTTCCATCAGCACTAAAGCAAACATTTGCATCGTGATAAGGAGAATTTACTGGAGCCGCTAACTGCACAGCAGACTCCCAATTGCCATTCACTTTAGTGGCAACAAAAATATCTTCGAACAACTCGTCTGAGAATTTGTCCTTTTTCCAAGTTTGATCAGGTCTTTTGCTGGTAAATACCAATTGATCTCCATCTGCGCTAATGAGTGGAACATAGTCTTCAAAAGTTGAATTTATCGCTTGTCCCGCATTGCTAATCCTAACTTCGACCGGATTTGAATAGGCTTCTTTTGCCCTTTGGACTGCTTTCAAATGCGCCTTTACTGTCGCATCTGTCTTCAGTTTTTCTGAGAAGTTCCCGTAAATCTTGTAATGCTTTTCAGCTTCTTCGAAATTTTCTATTCGATGATTAGCTCGTGCTAAATAGAAATGGGCCTCTTGCAAATCATGTTGAAGTGCCTTCTGAAAATGATGTATCGACTCTTCTAATCGCTTCAACTCAAATAATGAATACCCCAATTTAAAATGAAAATATCCATCCATAGGGTAATGTTCAACCAGAATGCGGTACTGCTTTTCTGATTCAATAAAGTCCTCAGCTCCGAAATGAAATTCCGCCATTTCAAAAGTCTTTCGGTGTTTGGGTTTTAGCTTTGTCTCCCCTTCCCAAAGAACACCTGCTGAAATCAAAATCAGCCCTAGTATGCTTAATAAAACAGCTCTCATCTCAATAGTGTTAAATCTCCCGCCTCAATATGAGTGCTCCCGTCAATAAATTGTGCTTTTACTTTCCAGACGTATACATCTTGTTGCGCTAACTCTCCTTTATAATAACCATCCCATCCCTGCATTACATCATTCGTTTCAAAGACCAGCTCTCCCCATCTATTAAAGATTTGTAAGCTATAGTCTTCAACTCCATAATGAATTGGAAAGAATACATTGTTTTCTAAATTATTCGGATCATAGATTCCATTACCTCCTGACAAGGGGTCAGGCGTAAACGCATTTGGGAAAGATATCGCCCCTCCTGATTCTACAAGAATTGCATTTGCTAAGGTCAATGTATCTGGACAATTAAATTCATTATTCGATATAAGCGTCACTGGAAATTGTCCTGGACTATCGAAAAAGTGAATAGGACTATGCTCGTTCGATGAAGCCCCGTCTCCAAAATCCCAATTAAATTCAGTCGCATTCACCGATTGATTAAAAAAGAACACTGGATTACCAATCGTCACAGAGCTCGGATTAATCGTGAAATATGCCGAAGCAGTAGGATATACATTAATCACCTCTTCATGAATAGTCACATCAGTACCTCCTTGACCGGAAGCAATCAAACTCACTGTATATGTCCCAGGTGTGAAATAGGTATATTCTGGGCTTGGATTAGAAGCTGTAGCTCCATCTCCGAAATTCCACAAATATGTGTCTGCGTACTGTGACAAATTCTCAAAATTGACCGTAACCGGTGCACAACCATCTCCTTCACCATTAAACTCGGCAATTGGAGGAGGTGGTAAAATTTGTATGGACCTTTGGGTTTGATCATTGCATGCACCATTGTCAATCATTAACTGAATGGTAAATTCACCCCAAGTTCCAAAATCGTAATCATTCAATCCTTGATCATCGGATGTATTTCCATCTCCAAAATCCCATTCATAAACGGCATCTCCATGAATACTATTGTTGTTTATCGCCACTTCTGTATTCGGAAAAGTCTGAACTAAAGGAGCAGCGGTAAAATCAGCTAGGGGCGTTGCAAACACAGTCAATTCTTGTGTTGCTGTATCTGCGCATCCAAAATAGGACTCCACAATTAACTGTATTGTAAAATCTTCATCATTTGTTCCTGTATTGTTAAAGGTATGATTCGGATTCTCTGCATTGGATAATCCTCCTTCGCCAAAATCCCAGGAATAAACCAATGCACCACTTGATTCATTTTCAAAGACAACCGGTAGAGGGTGGCAATCAGGTTCTATAGGTTCAAAATCTGCTTCGAGTGGTGGAATGACTTGTACAAACGTACCCGTAGAATCTGTACAGCCTTTATCAGTCATCGCAATCAGTTCGATATCGTAGGTCAATAAAGTCTCTGTGCTATTGGTATAGGTATATTCATGACTTGTGGCCACCGTATCTCCTACATTACCATCTCCATACTCCCAAATAAATGAGTTCGCATATAAAGAATGGTTAATAAATTCTGCTTCGAAGGGATAACACTGTTCGATCACATTCAAGTCCAGGTCAGCAACCGGCTGCGTATAAATCGTTATATCTTGATAAGCCGTATCGGCACATCCATGTTGATTCTGAGCTACCAAAGCAACAGAATAATTCAAATCTGCTCCTGAATTATTGAAGTACTGATGACTCGGATTCGATGCCCCTGAAAAAAGGCCATCGCCAAAATCCCATTGAAAAGAAGAGGCTCCTGTTGTTTGATTAAAAAAGTCAAACACGGCTGGTGCGCACATCGCAGAATCGGTTACAAAACCAGCTGTAATCAAAGGATTGACTGTAATGGGTTGTGAGAAACTTGCCTGACAACCATATTCAGAAGCCACTACCAAAGTAAGATTATAGTCTACGGGAATAGAACTCGTACTTTCGTATGTATGCGCATGTACATTCGCAGTTGTATCACTGGTATTCCCATCTCCATAAATCCATGAATAGGATTCTGCAAGGAGAGAATTATCCGTAATGGTTAATTCAAAAGGAGCACAACCTTCGGTATCACTTAAAATATAATTGGCTTCTGGACTCGGATGAACAACTACCTCATGGTATGCCGTATCAATACATCCAAAGGCATTGGAAGCAATCAAAGAAGCCGTAAATGTCATATTTGAATTGGTTATGTTCGAATAGGTATTGATGGGTAAAGGACCAAATGCCTGATTTCCATCGCCAAAATCCCATTCATATGTTAATGCCCCAGGAATATTAGGAAAATTCACCGTAAAGGGTGCACATCCAGAATCCTGACCTAAAGTAAAATCAAAATCCGGAGTTGGGTAAGTAGTTATATTCTGCATGATGGTATCCGAACATCCGTTCACTGTTGAGGCAATTAATTCCACTTCAAAATCTACGATTACATTTCCTGTATTCTGAAAGAAATGCGAAGGGTCCACTGCATTCGAAATTGCGGAACCGTCTCCAAAATCCCATTGATAAAAATCAGCACCAATTGATGAATTAGTAAAATCCACATTCACAGGTGAACATCCAGGAACACCATTATGCGTGAATGCCGCCTGTGGCCCGTGATAAACATCAATTGGAATCACTGTAGTGTCCGAACATCCAAATACCGTTTGAGCTATCAATGTAGCATTAAACACCGTGTCATTCGGGGTATTATTGATGTACGTGTGAATTTCATTTATATTGGAACTAATTGCTCCATCTCCAAATTGCCAAACAAAATTGTCAGCTCCAAAAGAGTTATTTGTAAAAGTAACTTCAAGAGGAGTACAGCCTCCGTTTATATCAACAGTGAATCCAGCTGCTGGAGAGGGTTCAACTGTCACAGGTATTGTTATAGTTGCGCTACAATTGACCGTTGTAATATCTAATGTCACATTAAATGTACCTGCTGTTCCATAGGTATATGTGGGGTTTTGCAAGTTCGATCCATTTCCATCTCCAAAATCCCAAGTCCAGACTTCGATTGAGTCTCCCGGGGAATATGTACTTAGATCTGAAAATGATGCGGGCTGCCCCAAACAAACGTTCGCAGCTATGAAATTGGCTACAGGATCAAAATGGACTGTAACTGTCTCAAAGTCTGTATCCTGACAACCATTAGAGGCTGTTGCCGTTAAAATCACATTGTAGGTACCCGGACTGGAATAATTCTGTATTCCGGGATTTTCGTCTGTGCTTGTATTTCCATTTCCAAATGTCCAATTCCAGGAGTCTGCTCCTGTTGAATTGTCGGAGAAATCTACATCTAAATTTTCGCAACCTGCATTGGGCAAAAGACCAATATCGGCTATCGGTCCTGGAAGAACCTCTACCTGCACCCAAGCCGTGTCTTGGCATATATTACTTGCACCTGAAACAAAGGCTATTAAACCAACATCATAGGTTCCTGGAGTATTATAGGTATAGGAGAAATTGCCCCCTCCTGAAGGCAACCATCCATTACCATCGCCTAAATTAATTTGGTAAGCATTTGCTTCCGCAGAAGAAGTATTGACAAAATCAATCGTCCCTCCTGCACAAATAGTATCTTCTGAAGCCACAAGTCCCGCTGTTGGTGGAGGAACAATTTCTATGGTAATGGTCGTAGCCACTATTCCACAGAAATTGCTATCCAACAAAGTAGTCGTATACGTACCTATGCCAGGGTAACTCATGGTATGAGGAAAAGTTGGTGGCCACGGTGTCCAATCTATGATCGAATCATATCCCAGTCCCCAATAATCACCAAAATTCCAATATTCATATCGTTGTGCTATGTTTCCTTGAAAGAAACAGTTCATTTCTGTTGTATTCGTGTATGTAACAGTATTTTCAGGCCAGCAAAGAACAGTCTCGGATGCTGTGATGGCTGGATCGTCTAAATCCCAAATTCGAATAGGATTAAATGTTGCGGTACTTGGACCACCTTGCAATGTATTACAGGTATTTTCTGCTGTCAAAGTAACCGTTGTTTCACAATCTACTGTTCCAGGTTGATAGGTGTGCGTTATTGTATCACCCAGATTCGTATGATCAAAAGTCAAATTAGGACTTCCATCACCAAAATTCCATATAAAGGTTGTATTCGGAGAAACATTTGTACTCGAATTAATAAATTCCATGGCTTGTGGAGCGCATGCCTGCGTCAATCCACCTACGGGAATTTGAATAGAAGCACTTGTAGCTTCTTCCATCGTAAACATTCCTTGGGTCGTACATCCCGTTGTGTTGTCCGTTATGGTTACAATATATTCTGCTACTGTAAGTGCATATGTATGAGAAACCGCAGCTGGTGGCACTAATGGTCCTCCAGATTCAGTCGGGCTTCCATCCCCCCAATCAATGGTATAAGAATCAATTGTATTGGGTGATTGAATATTTAATGTATAGGGAGAATTCTGACAGTGAAACCACTCCGGATTTGTGGAAGGAATCCCATAGAAATCATAGATAACTGGACATTGTGAAAAGGCCCAATTGGTTAATAAAAGCAATAATCCTACACTTAAAATCTTCTTCACTTTCCTTTGCTTTGCTCTGTTTTCTACGAAAAAAGAGTGCAAATGGTTATTGATCCTTCAAATTATTTAGACCAACGAGCAATATGCACGGTACAAAGAATAGCTATCGATAGACAGGCAACCCTCTTAATGAGGGTCCTTAAAGTCGGGATTATTAATGAAGTCAGGGTCTGAAAGCGTTAATAAAAAAGCCTTTAATGCACTTTTCTCAGCAGTAGTTAAGGTCAAGCCTATTCCTTGTGCTTTCATTAATGGATCAATAGTAGGTGAATTGATTCCTCCTGTATTGTAATGGTCAATGACCTGATCTAAAGTTTGAAAACGTCCATCATGCATATACGGAGCTGTGTATTCTATATTCCTCAAGGTTGGAATCTTGAATTTACCGCGGTCAAAAGCAAAACCCGTTACTTCTTCTCTACCCAAATCAGTAAATATTGAATCCAATCCGTTATTACTGAACCCTTCAATCCTGAATTGAAAATTTTCAGGTTCATGGCAATGAAAACAATCTGCACCATCTCCATCTGGTGGGCCATTGATTACAAACAAATTGAGCCCCTCAAACTCTAGAGCAGATAGAAATGGAATTTCATCTCTTTCCCATTTGTCGTATTTCGAATTCATTGAAACCATGCTTCGAACGAATTGTGCAATGGACTTGGTAATTCTCACAGAATCCACGCATGCCGTTCCATATGCCGATACAAAAAGATCTTCATAAATAGGATCTGCTGCGATTTTATCAACTGCTCTTCCCCAGTCTTCATGCATTTCAATCGGGTTGACTACTGGTTCTAGTGCTTGTTCTTCCAAACTGGCTGAGCGTCCATCCCAATTGAAGGTGCCTTGAAAAGCCAAATTAACCAAAGGCATGGCATTTCTATTTCCTGGGATTCCGTCAATTCCGAATTCTACTTCATTGTTCGTACCAAACGCATTTTCAGGAGCATGACAGGTTCCACAGGACATCGAATTATCGCCAGAGAGTCTTTTATCCCAAAAAAGAAAACGACCTAGTGTAACCGAAGCTTGCTTCATCGGATTGTCAATTGGAATATATGCTTCATTGAAATAGGACAAAGGGTCAAGAACATAGTCATCACCTATTGGCAAGGAACTTCCACAAATGGGCACAGAAGGCTCATTTATTGGTTCATCGGCACATGATACCAATATCAGAACTGCTAAAATGAATGTGTATTTCTTCAAGGTGCCTAAAAATAAGTTAAAATCTTGCCTCATACAATCAAATTAAAAGTCTCCTATTATCACAGTGTCTTCTAAAGCAAACAAAAAATTAAGCAATTGTGTTTTCTCAATTGAGTCCAAATGCAATTCTTTTATCAATGGACTTTTATTTTGATGCTCTCCTCCCCCATTATTAAAATGTTCGATAACCTCAGATAAATGCTTAATCGATCCATCATGCATATAAGGAGCCGTTTTAGAAACATTTCTTAAACCAGGCACCTTAAATTTACCTTTATCCAGCGTATCATCTGTCAATCGCATTCTTCCCATGTCCTCATACTTTTCATATAGCCCGATATTCTCAAACTCTTGATTCGTAAATAAGAATCCAGAATGGCAAGAGGAACAATTGGCTTTACCAAAGAAAAGCTCCATTCCCTTTTGTTCATTAATACTTAAGGCAGATTGATCTCCTTCCATATATTTATCATAACGACTATGTCCCGAAATCAGTGTGCGCTCAAAAGCTGCCAAGCTTCTTGTAATAACATAAGGATCAATATCTCGGTCATAAGCTTTCCTAGCAAGTTCTTGATAATTTTCAATTCTACTCAATCGTTTAGCCGCTTCTGAAATCAACATTTGTTGCTCCGACTCGTCTCCTAAAGGCGCCAAGGCCTGCAGCTCAAGATTTGGAACTCCACCCTCCATAAAAAGAGCCTTTTGGTATGCAACATTGAGAAGTGAATAGGCATTTCTCTTGCCCGTTAAACCTTCGACACCTGGACTTACTGAAACCGTATCCGCATAGGCAAATTCAGGAAGATGACAACTCGAACAGGCAATGGTGCTGTCTTTAGAAAGTATAGGATCGAAAAACAAGCTTCTTCCCAATTTCACACGTTCGACAGTTGGATAATTGTCTTCGGGGTAGCTTATCGAGGGGAATCCAATAGGTATATCCTCCTGATACTCCTCAGTTTGGCAAGATAAAAAACCAACTATTCCAAGGAGAACAATGATTCTCATTCAATAGTATATGTGCTAGCCAAATCAATATTTCGAGTTAAGCGCAATGCCAATTGAATATTTGTTCCATGAGACTGGTTATCCACTGCCAAGTCAATCGTGTCACTCGAAGAATAAAAAGCCTTTTCAATATCTATGTTGACATCAATTGTGCGCAATTGCCCATCTTGATAATTGAACGGTATATCCAATGCTTCAATAGGGGCATAGCAGGTGTCTGTTCCGGTATGAATGGAAAACGTCTCGGGGATATCTCCTCCGGTATCAGGACTGGTATCGTATCTTCCATCGAAAACAATAAATCTATATCCAGGCTGCCATCCCCAATACATAGCGTTATCCGTATTCAAAGGGTGATCAACATCATAAATCGTAGGATCGAAATCCGGGTCTCCAGTTCCATTTAATTCAACAGGTACTCCCCAGGCAAATTTTATCCCTTGATAACTACCTGCAGGGATATCAAATAACTTTTGCGTTTTGTTGTTCAAGAAATCGTACAATTCAACATCCGACAAAAGCACTTCTTCACCGTTATCTTTAACAAGAATGATATCAGAAATATAAAATTTGAATTGCTCTAGAATAACATTGTATTCCGTGGCGTTCAAATAGGTCTCAAATAAATCAAAAGCCTCTCCGCCCCAATTTGTGGAAAAATTTATGCGCAATCCCTCCTCAGTATTCGTGCATTCCTCTTCAGATGATTCATCTTTTTCGCATGCAAGAATTCCCAGAGAAAGCGTAAGAATTATAATTATTTTATTGAACGGTAATGACATTGTTATTCTCCATATTATTTGAAATCTCACCCGTTATAGGATTTTCCCCATGATTCTGACCTTCTAAAATGGTAATTCCTTCAAACAATTTTTTCACATCGAACTGCATTTCTAAGATGTTGTTTCTGTCATCTTCATTAGAAAAGGCAATTTCAATATCTGTCAATGTCGATAATCTATTATCCGTTGCCACATGATAACCAAAAACCTCTCCATCAACCAAGCCCTCAATTCGCATGAACTTGTATCCAGCAGATGGATTCCAACCCCAGTGCATTTCATTGTTCATTAGTTCTTCTTCACTGGCCATCGTAGGATCCTGATGGTTAACGATATCGTCTAGCCCCACCAAAAAGTCCATCGCAAAGATGTTCTTGGCATCGATTTTCCCTAAGGCCATTTCGTCTTCTGCGGGGGACACTATCCAAGCTGTCTTTTCTGGGTTGTCCAAGTCCGTTCCAGTTTGACCTTTGAAGTTTATATTGGAAATATAATAGCGAAAATCTGTGAATACCACTTCTTGCCCACTAAAGTCATAAGGTGTATTGAGCTCGAATGTCCCTCCATCAATTAGATGATTCATTCGAATAGTAATGGATCCGTTTTCGGACGGCATAGGTTCGTCATCATTTTCACATGCCACTATACCGAGGCTCAAAAATAAAAGGGCGAAAAGTCTGATTTGCATAATTTTTATCAATTTTATTTAATACAATCAAAATAACAAATAACCTACAGGCTTTTGTTTACCGTTTGTGTAATTTAACCCGAAATTTTTTGAGTAAGAGCTCCTCCTCATGAGCAAAAACTTGTTTATATATAAGGCCTCTGCAGGTTCGGGAAAAACCTTTTCATTGGTGAAAGAATATCTCCGTCTGGCCTTGGGCCATAAGGACCCCGATTACTTCAGAAAAATACTTGCCATAACTTTCACCAATAAAGCGGCTAGGGAGATGAAGGAACGTGTCATCGATACACTTCGCGATTTTTCAAAGGAAAAGAAAAATGCAATGGCCCCTATTCTTTGTGAGGAACTCAATTTCAACTCCTTAGAATTGACTAAGCAAGCCGAAGAGGTCTACCGTTGCATGGTCTACGGTTATAACGACATTGCTATTTGCACCATAGATAGTTTTGTCATTAGGCTTTTAAGAAGTTTTACAAAGGAATTGAATATTCCCTCTGGGTTTGAGGTGGATTTAGAAACTGATGAAATGCTGGATCTGGCAATCGAACAACTCATACAAACAAGTCCAGAAAAAAAGTTCATCAAAAAAGTTCTTTTGACTTTTATTGAATTTCGATTGAAAGAGAATAAGTACTGGGATTTCCGAGATGAACTCAAGGGACAATCAAAGGTTATCTTTAATGAAAGCAGTCAACCTCATCTTCACTCTCTTTCTCAACTGTCACAGGAGGAATTTATTACTGTTTGGGATCAATTAAAAAAATTGAGCAATCAATCTCAAAAAGCAATCGAATTGCAAAGTCAAGAATTGATCCAAGAAATGAATCAAGCGCAAATTGATGTCCTTGCATTCAAAGGGGCGAAAAACAATCCTTTCGCGAAGATTAGTCGTTATCTGCTTTCCAATGAATCTGTAAAACTCTTCCTTAGCGAAAGCAATATCAACTTCTTGAGGTCTGGAGAGTGGTTCAAAAAAGGAGATGAAGAACTCGAGGGTAAATGCGCTCCTTTTTTGACAAAGTGGTCGGATAAAATTGAGCTGCTTTTAGAAGCATATACCAACAACAACAGTCTATTATTCATACAAGAAAGCATCTATCCCATCGCTTTATTCAATGAAATCAACAAAATCATCGATGATTTAAAGCAAGAAGAAGGCAGTATTCTCATTTCCGATAATCATCAATTGATCAATGATGTCGTTCAAAACAATCCAATCCCTTTTGTTTATGAACGTCTTGGTGAGCGTTATAATCATTTAATGATTGATGAATTCCAAGATACTTCTTTGGTTCAATTTCAAAACGCCATCCCAATAATTGAAGAAAACCTCTCGAAAGATCAATTTAACTTAATTGTAGGCGATACCAAACAAAGTATATATCGGTTTAGAGGAGGAGAATTTGAGCAATTGGCCAAACTTCCACAACACATTCATGAAAAAGAAAAATTAAGCGATGGAGATGCGCGTGAAGGGCTGTTTCAATCTCAAGGATTTGAAATACTATTGGAACACAACTATAGGTCTAAAAATGAAATCGTCTATTTTAACAATGATTTCTTCAAGAAATTGATTGGACAACTCGATGACAGCATTGATTTAAAAGGAGCTTATTCATCTTATTCTCAAATCCCCATAAACACTAAAAAAGGTGGCCTGGTTCACTTGCAAAAGTTCAATTCTAAAGAATACATCAGTAAAATCTCAGTTCAGCTTTTGCAGAATATTGAAGATTGTCTGGAAGACGGTTTTTTACTTTCGGATATATGCATTTTAGTTCGCGGTAAACGTCAAGGAGAAAAAATTGCTAAAATATTGAGCGAAGAAAGTGACTATCCCTTTATTTCTAGCGATAGTTTGAAGATGGGGAGCAGCAGGGATATTCAGTTGATTGTGAACTATATTCGTCATTTGTTGGATCAAAACAATATTGTTTCAGCAATGAACATTCTTCAGCTTTTAGAACCAGAGGATGCTAATATCGCACAAATCATAGATCGCTATGCATTTAAAAAGGAAGGAGAATATTACCGCGAACACTTCGATTTAGTTGGCTATCTAAAAAGCAAAAATATTCATCTTGAAGAGATTCAAGATGACCTAAGTCTTCTTGAGATCGTCTATTCACTTATCGGAGGATTTGCTATTCAATTGAACAATCCTTTCATTCAACAATTCCTCGATTTTAGCCAAAACTTTGGACGCAGAAACGGAATGGATTTGGTTCAATTTGTAAATTATTGGGATGAAACCTACCAAAACAAAGGCCTAGAGGTACCTGAAGGAAAGAACGCGATAAAAATATTAACAATTCATAAATCCAAAGGACTCGAATTCCCAGTTGTATTTCTTCCTTTTTCGGACTTCCCTTCGGGAAGATCAAGCCTATTTTGGACAGAACAGAATTTTACCGGTATTGATTTGAAGCACTTTCTATTGAAATCGAGCGAAAGATTGGAACAGACCTGCTTTAAATCAGAATTTCAATACGAACGCAATCTGGAGTTTATAGATAATTTGAATTTGTTCTATGTTGCACTGACACGTCCAGAAGAACGTCTGTATATCTTCTTCAAAAGCATAGCGAAAAAAGAAAAAATCATTTCAAAAAATAAATCTCCTCATGCTTGGCTCAATAGCCTATATGCAATTGAAGAGGATGAACCCTTAATACTGGGTGAACGTGAGTTGATCAATAGAATTGAGCAGCGAGATCGAATTGAGCCTTTATTCTTTAAAAAGAATGATTGGAAGAGAAAATTGGTATTTGATCAAAAGAAAATGGATAATTACTACCAATACGAAAAGATCTATGATAAAAAACTAGAAGGTATTTTGATTCATGAAATATTTGAGCATGGTGAAAGTTTGAGCGAATGCTTAGATGAAATTAGCAAGATGCGAATTCAGATGCGTATTGACGAAGAGCAGTCCAGAGAACTTAAATTAAAATTCAAGAGTCTATTTACTAACGAGTCTATTCGAGACTTATTTGAATTAAATGGAAAAAGGCTAAACGAAGCGAGCCTAGTGAATATAAAGGCTGAGATTTTTAGACCAGACAAGATTATCATACAGGATCAACAACTGCATATTATTGACTTCAAAACAGGTGAATACAATGAAGATCATGAAAGTCAATTGGAAAATTACAGCCAATTATTATTAGATATGGGTTACTCTCCTATTCACAAACATTTACTTTATTTCAATGACGAAAAATTGATTTCATGGAATTAGAATGGATGATTGCCAAATGGGATGACTTAGACACTGCCTTGTTGTACAAGATTCTAGAATTGCGTTCTGCTGTCTTTGTTGTTGAACAAACTTGTGTTTATCAAGACATCGATGGAAAAGACCAAGAGTCCCTTCACGTCTATGCTATGAATAAGACAGATCTTGTCGCTTATGCACGAATCGTTCCTGGCTCAGAAACGAAACGCACATCAATCGGTCGTGTTCTTATTCATATGGAACAAAGAGGAAAAAAGATTGGCGACCTATTAATGAAGAAATGTATAGAAGCCGCTGCATTTCATTTTCCAGATGAGAAACTACAAATGAGTGCGCAAAAGCACCTTTCAAACTACTATCAAAAACATGGATTTCAAGTGGAAGGCGAACCCTACCTGGAAGATGGGATTCCGCATGTTCTGATGAAAAATTAGCCTATCTGATTAGCGTAAAGTGGCCCGTGTATTCATGAACCAAGGTACCTGCTTCTTTAACCATTGCTTTGAACACATAGATTCCAGGATGCGCATATTCGGGAATCCAGGCCTCATTCGGATCAGAACTTGAGAACATTTCTTGCCCCCACCGATCGAACACAATTAGCTCATATTCTTCTGCTCCTAGCACAATAGGCTTGAAAAAATCATTTAATCCATCACCATTCATGGTAATTGCATTTGGCGCCCAAAAAAGAGAACCAGTAACAAGTACATCCTGTATTGCTCTTGATTCACAACCAAATTCATTTATTACAGTCATCAGAACGGTATAATTCCCTGGAGAATCGAACTCATGTTCAAAGAAACAATCCTGATAGCTCGTGCTATCGGAAACCCAATATTCACAAGACCATAATGGGTTGGAATGCTCGGCTGTTACTTCAATACTTGGATCGAGAATATCTACTTGATGATCACTAATAAAAAAGGAAGCCTCGGGAGAAGGATCAACATTGATCAAATTTGGATAATGTATGAATGAAGTATCTATGCAATCACCAGAACTCGTAACCAATAAACTGACCGAGTAAACGCCCGCATCTACATATACATTCACCGGACTCTGTCCTGAAGAAGTATTCCCATCGCCAAAATCCCAATGATATGTTGGACTACTTCCACCAAAAGATAAATTGGAGAATGCAGTTACCATAGGAGAACAGCCATCTCCGGTAAAAAGAAAATCAGCCTCTGGATTAGGCACTACATTGACCAAAGCATCAAATTCGGTCTCGCATCCTTCTTGAAAAGCTGTTAATGTCACTAAATTCTGACCAAAGGAATTGAATTGAATTGCTGGTGGACTTGTACCTTCATAACTCTCTATATTGGCGTTCTGGAAGTTCCAAGTCAAGGTTGCATTGTCACCAAAAAACCCTTGTGCTAGAAAATCAAATGAATTGTTCTCAAAGCACTGACCATCGGGAATTTCAAAATCTGCATATATATTTGGAGTAACATTAATCGTCAAATATGCCGTATCGGGGCAGGTTCCTTGCGAAGAGGCATAGAGCGTGGCTTCGTAGTCTCCTGATTCAGGATAAATAAAGATGGGCGATTCTTCAAAAGACACATCTGCATCTCCAGGAAGGCCGAAATCCCATTCAAAGCTTGTTGAATTATCGCTTTGATTAATAAAAGTTATTTCAAAACCGCTACAAGGTTGGTTATTGTTCAAAATTGCCGCTTCGGGTTGAGGAGGAACGGTCAATTGAATGGAGGCATTCGATGGACAATCATTTTCATCAATTGCCTCAAGGGAAATGTTATAGGTAGCGCCAGGAGGAAAGAACACATCTTGAGGCGATAATGCATTCACATCACCTGTTCCCCCATCAAAATCCCAATCGGTTTGAGTGATTAGGCCATTACTGCTCATGTCAATCGAATATAGCGGACCTCCGCTTTCACAGGAAAGTTCTGGAACGCCTACAACCGGTTCTATAGGATCAAATATGCTGAAAACCTGTATAGACGTATCTGCGCATACCTCTCCTGGATCGGATATTAGCGTAACTTCATAGGTACCCGGATTCGAGTAAGTATAAGTAGGTTCAAAATTGGTTGAGGAATTGCCATCGCCAAAAAGCCACAAATACGAATTGGCATTTTGACTTTGGTTGTCGAACATTATCGTTAGTCCATTACATTCAGTATCCACAACTTGAGAGGCAATCGATGCGACATTGACGTCTGGACAATTGGTTACGTTAAACTGAAAATCCCTTCGGACTTCAGATAGCAGCTGTCCATCTCTATATTCTTTGACGCAAATACCTATAACGTATTGTCCAATTTGCGTAGGTATCCCTGTTAACAAGCCGGTGCTCTCATTAATGGCCAATCCCGGCATAGCATCTATTGGGTTGGTCGAAGAATATCCACCTGCATAAACTACATTCTGAAATGGAGGACCGGAAGGTGGATTTGGAGCAGGAGTAAATTGTGTCCCTCCCTGAAAAGGTGTGCACAATTCGTACACCAAATCATCTCCGTCACTATCCGAAGCGGAATGATCAAATTCCAAAGGTATATTCAAGCAAATTCCTATTGGAG